>JBHHXF010000198.1:0-6983 GCA_046756905.1 Anaerolineae bacterium
ACTTGACAAAGCACGCAAATTCGGGTATCCTGTTAGGCGCAAAGAATCCTGTGAGGAGGAGGCACGAATAACATCTTGACTCGAACACGCACTGCTCTGATTATCGCGGTGATTGCTGTCTCCCTGATCATCGCCGGCGGGCTGACGATGGTTCCTGAAATCGAACAGGCTTCCAGCCAGCCCCGTGCGCCCGAGGTCCATCCCGAGCCGGTCACAGAAGTCCGCCGGATGATTGGTGAGACGCTGCAACGGTGGTCGCCAGATGATATGGCAGCATCGAAACCCAAGCTCCAGGTCGCCCCGGATTCCGAGTTGACGACCACCACAGGCATGTATCTGCCATATCTGGAGCAACATGCGGTTCCTGTGCCGGCGGCCGAGACAGTCACACCGAATGACACCTCACGCGAGCCGCTGTTGCCGCCGCCTGATGGCACGGTTCGCGATGCGCAGGTTCCCATTTTGATGTACCATTACATCTCGGAGCTGCCGCTGGGTGCTGACGAAATCCGCATAGGCCTATCGGTGACGCCGGCCGACTTCGAGGCCCATCTTCAGTACCTCAAGGAGAACGGCTACCACACAATCTCGTTGCATCAACTGTTGCTGAACCTGACGCGGGGGGAACCTTTGCCCGCCAACCCGATCATCCTGACGTTTGATGACGGCTATCGAGATAACTATGAGAACGCGTTCCCCTTGCTCCAGAAGTACGGGTTCACTGCAACGTTCTTTTTGATCACCAACTTCATCGATGAAGAGCGGCCGGCCTACGTGACTTGGGACCAGGTCAAGCGGCTGGCGCAGGCCGGCAACGAGATTGGCGCACATACCCGCGATCACCCGGACCTGCGCGGGAAGGACATCGACTTTCTCGTGTGGCAGATTCTCGGTTCAAAAGAAGCGATCCAAAACGGGGCCGGCATCACCCCCCGATTTTTCAGCTACCCTTCCGGGAAATACGACGGAAATGTTATCGCAGTCCTGGCGTCAGCGCACTATTGGGGTGCCGTGACCGTCAAACAAGGAATTCACCAGTCCTCAGAGACGACTTTCGAGCTTCAGCGGATCCGCATCGATGGCGGCTATGGGGTCAGGCAACTGGACTGGGTGCTGAACTACTACTTGCAGCCGTAGATCGCAGTCGTTCCCGTAGTAACGGCTTTAGTCGTTCAGTCTGAAAATGACTGGAGTCGTCACTACAATACGCAAGATTATCTGTATCTACGAACAGCTTCAGGCTCTTCGAGTGCAGCCAACATCGTGCAGACCGTCTTACCGGTCACGGGGTGTTCCAGGTCCGGTGCTATTTCGGACAGGGGATAGAGAACGAAGGCCCGATCTGCCAGGTGTGGGTGAGGAATCTCCAGCCTCGAACTGCGAAAGATGTGGTGGTTATAGAACAAGATATCGATGTCAATGGAGCGAGGCCCATAGCGGACCGCCGACTGCCGGCCTAGTTGCTGCTCGATTCCCTTCACAAAGTCTAGAAGAGCATGAGGTGTCAGATCGGTCTGGCCAGAGCAGACGAGATTCAAGAACAAAGGCTGGTTCTTCAGGCCCCACGGTTCGGTCTCGTACACAGAGGACACGCTACGCACATCAACCCGGCTCTCCAACATACGGAGAGCTTTTTTGATGGTCGCAAGGCGATCTCCAAGATTTGACCCTAGGCTGAGATAGATAATCGACATGGGTTCGGTCTCCTGTCATCCTGTTCAACGATTGTATCACATACAACAGCCTCTGGCTAGTCTAACCAAATCACTGCTCGTCTCCGTTCTTGTTCTAGCTCTTGGGATGGGTCAACCAGCGGCCGGCCTTTCCCAAGAATCGACTAGATGGCGCACAGCCTACCTGACTCAATCTACCGTGTTAGACATCACGATAACGGATGCCGGCGACGCCTGGGCTGTAGGTGAAAATGGCGTGATCCTTCACAACAACGGCGTGGCGTGGCGAAATGTCAGCAGCCCCACCGATGAGACGCTCCATGCCGTAGCCTTCGCAGCCACAGATGATGGCTGGGCCGTCGGGGAGGGCGGGACGATTCTGCGCTATGATGGTGTTAATTGGCGCATCACCGGCGGGCCGGCTATTCGACCCTTCGACTGGACTCAGGGCAGGCTTCGCTCAGGGCAGGTGATGGCCGTCGATGAGCTTTTCGATATCGAGTTGGTTGGCGCTGGTGGGTGGGCGGTGGGCCGGCGGTACAACACCCTTTCGGCCACCTTCAGCGGGCTAATTCTGCACCTCACTGGTGGCATCTGGACCGAGGTGTCTATGCCTCAGACGGAACCGCTCTTCGGCGTCGCCTTTGCGTCGGCCGACCAGGGGTGGGCTGTGGGCGAGGCCGGCACGATTCTGCGCTGGGACGGACACAAATGGACGGTGGAGGAGAGTCAAACCAACGTTGATCTATACGACATCGCGATTGCTGACGGCGATTTTTGGGCTGTCGGGAAAAGTGGCTTTCTGGTTCATTGGAACCAGGACCGCTTCTTTGTCGAGTCCAGGCCGTACGGCGACTTGACGGGTGTTGCTTTTGTCGCTTCCGATGCCGGCTGGGCCGTCGGTGCAGGAGGTACGGTTCTGAATTACGATGGGATCACCTGGACCCAGGTCGACACTCCCCTCGGAACCGACCTGCATGGCCTATCTATCGGTGACGACGGCCTGCCATGGGTGACGGGAGAGGGCGGCCTCATCGGACGTGTGCTGGAAGAAGGCTGGCGATATGTCACACAGCCCTACGTGGACGTGGATCTGACTGCTATCGATTTGTTGCAGGAGACAGCCGGCTGGGCTGTTGGCGCTCGACCCTTTCAGCCCACAGAGGGCGTGGTTTTCTGGCAACTCGCGGATGATCTATGGAATCCACACCAGCTTGACGAGACTCCACCCCTATTCGACGTTGACATGCTTTCAAAGGATGAAGCGTGGGCGGTGGGTCAGGATTTCCAGGTCGATGAGCCGACCGAAGCCGGCGTTGTGTGGCATTACGCATCTGGCGTGTGGACTTCCGCTGCCTACCCCGGTGTATCGGCTCTGTTCGCCGTCGAAGCCATAGGTCCCGACGACGTGTGGGCTGCCGGCCAGGATGGGACGCTCCTGCACTATAATGGGGCTGAGTGGGTGAAGACCCCGATGCCGGAGAACGTACACCTGTACGGTCTGCACTTTCGAACACCGGACGACGGGTGGGTGGTTGGAGAGCGATTCGATCTGGGTCACGACCCCCCTCGTTACCTGGCTGTCGCTTTCCACTTCGACGGCGAAACCTGGACTGAGACTCCCGTTCCAATTGGCCCACCCAGGCTCCTGGCCGTCTGCACCACCTCAGAATCCGACGTCTGGGCAGTGGGAAACCTGGGAGCCATACTCTACTTCAATGGTCAGAGTTGGGCGGTGGTGCAGGGACAACAGGAATACAACCTTTTAGATATCGACTTTTCCACCCCGGATGATGGCTGGGCCGTCGGCTCGCAAGGGACCATTCTCCGCTATCGGGACGGGATCTGGTCACTCGCAAACAGTCCGACGATGGAGACGCTGAATGGCGTTGTTAGCCGGCCCCAGGCCGAAGCCTGGGTGGTCGGCAGCCATGGAACTTTCTTATATCACCCCAGCGATCGGCCGTGGAGTATGTACTTACCCTTGGTTGAACGATAGGGATTCGGTGATGCCACCAGGTGTGCGCCGGCCACCATACCATCGAGTCATCGTAGGCTTGATGTTATCCATGAGCCTGCTGGGCCTGGCACTAACCGTCTTGCAGACCCAGGCTCCCACGGAAGAGGCATACACTCGCTACGTCACTACCACGGTTCCACTCGCGACCGGCGTGCCGCCTCTGGCTCGCGCCATGGCAGTTGACGAATCGCTCGGTTTCGCCTATCTGGCTGACGGCGCTCGAGGCACGGTGACGGTCGTAGATGGCCCTTCATTGGCCAGTGTGATCCCCGTGGGGCAGGAGGTGGTGGATATTGCCATCGATCCGGGCCTGGGGATCGCGTACGCCACCGCGCCTGATCCGTACGCCCTGTTCAGCGGGCACATCGGGGTCATCGATGGCCTGAAGCTGATTACCCGCGTGGTAGTTGGGGGTTATCCCGGGCCGGCGGCTGTGGATTACCAGCATAACCGTGCCTACGTGGGTGTGCAGACTGCCGACCCCTTCACCGATCAAGTCTTCATACTACGGCGTGATGCCCTACTGGGTATTGTCAGCGCCGCACCCGACATTGTCGCCATGGATGTCGATCCGGTTCGAGGGCGGGCGTACGCCCTCAGCAAGTCTGGCCCGACTCTATCGGTCATTCACGGGACGGGTAATCCTGCCTACGTCGCGCTGAATGACATCGGCGTGCCACGTGATCTCGCGGTCGATCCAGCGTCTGGCTGGGTGTACATCGTCGGACAGTCTCAGTTTCGCCAAACCGGCGCGGTGGTTGTGATAAGTGACACCCAGGCGATCGGTTCACGGCTTCCGGTTGGGGCGGACCCGCGACATGTGGCCGCTGACTCGCAGCGCGGCCTGGTGTACGTTACCAACGCCGGCGACAACACCGTTACCACGATCGCGGGCACGGGGGTCATCAACACAGTGGACGTCGGTCCCGCGCCAGATGCTATTGCAGTTGACCCGCCCCACAACCGCGTATACGTGTCAAACGCCGGCGATGGCACGACGACCGTGCTCTCCGATCAGGAAGTTGTGACCACGCTGCTGGCCGGTGGGGGTCCTGTGATCGCGGATACAGTGCATGGGGTCGCCTACCTGGCAGGGAATGGGCTGGCCGTCGCGGTGGACGATCAGTTGCTGGGACGCCTGTCGGTGGCTGCGATGCCGGCGCGACTCGCCGTTAACCCAACAACCGGGCTGGCGTATGCGTGCAACCAGGGCACGAACACGTTGAATGTGCTCTCTGGCACCGAGGTTGTCGCCACACTGCCGCTGGATGATACGCCAAAGGACGTGGCGGCCGATCCGCTGAGCGGCTGGGTCTACGTCGCGCAGGAGACAGCATTGGCGGCTTTGCAGGGTGTCACCATCGGAACAACGCTCCCCATCGCAGCTCGGGATGTCGCGCTGGATCCGGTCCAGGGTCTGGCCTATGTCGCCGGCGACGGCGTGGCCGTGATCAGCGGGATGCAAGTGCTGAGCACGGTTGACCCGGGCCTGCATTACCGGGCGGTGGCAGTGAATCGCAAGACCGGACTGGCCTACGCGTCGGCCGGCGGCGCGGATGACGGCTTTGTGGCAGTGATCAGCGGAACCGAGCGTATCGGCGTTGTCCGAACCGGTGGTTCTCCCGGCGGGCTGGTTGTAGACCCTGTGCAGGATCGCGTATACGTGTTGCATCCGGGGATGGGCCGGCTGTCGGTGATCGAAGGGACGCAGCGACATCTCCCCAGCATTTTCCTTCCACGACCCGCCTTGAGTGCAGCCGTCAATCCGCTCACCGGCGACCTCTACATCGCTACGCGCGGTACGCTGGTTTTGGCCCAGGGACTGGATGGCAGCGTGATAGATCTCGGGTTTAAGGCGCTGGCCATAGCCGTCGATGTGGAGAGGGGCATCGCCTACGCGACAACGCGGGACGGCCGCGTTGCAGTGCTGGATGGGCCGAACGTATTGACGACGGTGCCGGTTGGCCACCTCCCTGTCGATCTGACCATTGACTCAGAGACCGGGCGGGTTTACGTTGCCAACTTTGGCAGCGATACCATCACGGTTATCGAACGTCGGGGTCTACCCGGGTTTTATCTGCCGCTGTTGCGGCGGGGTTCCTAGTACCTAATCAACCTGATTTTAAGGCGTCAAGATTAGGGGGATCCCTTGCGGTCGCCCTCCGCCGGCTGTATCCACCAGGACAAGGCAGGGTAGGGGGTGATTACCGCGCAACCAACTCTGCCACCAAAATGTCCAAGGCTAATTCTGGTTGCAGCCGGCCTGTCTTGATGGCTTCATCGGTCTCCAGAATCTTGCGGTAAATGTTACTCAACTGGCCCAGGCTGAAGTTCCGCGCCTGGGCCAGGGCCTTCTGCGCCACAAAGCGGTGGAGGCCGAGTCTGGATTGAATGGCTGCCTGGTGCAGGCCCTGGCCGGCCAGCTCCTTGACCTGGGTGATGATCCGAAATTGACGGGTGATCATGTATAGCAAGTAGATGGGGGACTCGCCGGCCTCCATCAGCTCGTGCAGGCGGGTTATGGCCTGCTGACCATCGCGCTGACCGAGGGCATCGACCATGGCGAAGATGTTTGACTCCGCCGCCGCCGGCACCAACTGGTGCACGTCGGCTTCGGTGATCGGGCGGTCGCCGGCGTAGGTCAACAGTTTTTCGATCTCCTGGTCCAGCAGACGCAACTCTTCCCCGCCATAAGCCGACAATAGCATAACCGCACCGGACTGAATGTTGCCGCCCTTTTCCACGACGCGCTGCGAGATCCACCTGCCTACTGCGCCATGGCGAGGCGCTTTAAACTCTCGCACATAGCCCTGTTCGTCCTTCGGGGCCTGTTTGAGGATTGGGTTATTGCCGTGGAGCGCCTTAGATTCAACTAAGATGAGTCGAGTTGTCTCCGGGAGTTGGGGTAGATAGCCGCGCAATGCCTCGACCAACTGCTGGTCAGCCTCACTGCGCCCTCCCTTGCGCGGGTCGAAGCGCTGCAACAGGTTCTCGACGATGATCAGCCGGCGCTCCCCCATGAACGGGATGGCGTCGCAGGAGTGGATCAGTTCGGGCATTGTCAGGCTGCGACCGTCCAGAAGCGTGGTGTTGATGTCGGCCATGGCTGGATCGCCCAGCTTCGCTTTCAGTGCCGAAACAGCCTCCGAGCGGTTGAATTCGTCGTCGCCATGGAAGATGTAGTACACGGGAGATGGACCTCGACTTGATTAAACCGGAACGAAAAGAGAAAACCTCGTGAAACGTGAGGATTCTCATACGAACCGGTC
The DNA here is from genome assembly GCA_046756905.1 of Anaerolineae bacterium. Classification (GTDB taxonomy): domain Bacteria; phylum Chloroflexota; class Anaerolineae; order Epilineales; family JAANWY01; genus JBHHTZ01. Next base: position 6,963 of record JBHHXF010000198.1, read on the forward strand.
CTCACGCATCACGTTTCACGT
>JBHHXF010000199.1:0-6973 GCA_046756905.1 Anaerolineae bacterium
GTCTGTATGCCTGAGTAGTAACGGAGGGGGCTGATCAACTTGCCGGCGTAGCCGTAGCTCGCGGCGTCGCGGCCGGCGTTTCCGTCGGCTCCGGCGTTGGAGTCGGCGGGTAGGGCGGCTCCTCCAGCCACTTCTGAACATCTTCCACGGTAAACTTAGGCACCAGGTAGATCGACGGATCGCCGGCCACCTGCAAGTAACGCGACGTACCACGTGGATTCTCATCGCCAACGTTGAAAACCACGGCGTCGCCTTGCTTAGGCGTCAGCGTAATAGTCCAGGCCGGCTCCTCCAGCCCGAAATCCGCCAGGTTCTGGACGTCGGTCAGGGTTCGTGTTGGCTTCAGGCCCGTCAGTCGGCCCAGGGCCTGTGTAACCTTGGTCTCGCCCGCCGGCTGAGGGGAGTCGCCGGCAATCACCCAGCCCGTGTCCTGGTGCTCAACGGTGATCGACTGGTCGCCCTGCACGACCTTGATGGACGCCACGTCGGATGTGGCGAGCGACGTCAGCGGGGCCGGCGTCGGTGTGGCGTTGGCGTCCGTCTTCCCCCCGCCCTGCCGGTTCACCCAAACCACCACGCCTCCCAACACGATCAACACGACTAGCAGAACGCCCGTGATTCGGAAGTTCATCGCGCACCCCCTACCGGCGATTCCACCACACCAGGCCGCCGGCCAGCAGGACGCCCAGCGGCAACAGGCCGGCCAGCGTGATCAGCAACAGGTTCCGCTGCCCGCCGGTTAGCGGCTTGATCTGGCGATTGTCCGGCGGCTTGGGTCCGATGGCGATGAGGCTTTCGGACTCAGTGAGCCAGTTGACAGTGTTCCGAACCAGGTCGGGATTGCCGAAGCGTACCTGCGTGAGTGTGCTGTTGCTGACGAGGTCGGAGTCGCCGAAGACCGCTACCCGACTGCCGGCCGGCCCCGTGGCAACCGCCGCCATCGTCAGCGGTCCCCGTGGGTCTTCGGGGTCTGGCCGGGCCGGCTGCTGCTGAAGGTTTGCCAGGTTTGTCTCGCCCCAGGACCGGCTGCTGCTCTGGATCAACTCCGTTACCGAAACACCTTCGGGCGTGTCCGCCGTCCTGGAAACGCTGCGTGCCAGCGGGAAGAAGACGGTCAGACCGCCCAGGTCCTTGGTGATGGTGTGGAAGGGAAACTGCGTAACCAGAGGCGTGCCGGCCTCGCCGAAGAAGGACTGAGCCGGATCGACCACAATGTCGTTGTCCAGTTGCAGCCCCATCTCATTCAGCAGCGACTCCAGGCCGGTATCGACCCCTGGATCGGCCAGCAGCATCAGCTTGCCGCCGCCGGACAGGTACTCCTCCAGGCGCTGCGCCTCTTCAGCGGCAAAGGCGACCTGCGGGCCGGCCACGATGATCGCACCGGCGTCACTGGGAAACGTGTCTGTGATGGTTTGCAGATTCAGCATCTCGACTTCGTAATTGTCGCGCTTCAGCATGTCCCGAACCACCGAGTAGCCATTCGCGCCGGTCTCCTCCGGGCTGCGTTCCCGATGGCCGGTGGTGAAGTACACCTTGCGCGGCTCCGTCTCGGAGACCTTCAGAATCGCGCTGGTGATGTCCTGCTCATCCAACCCGAAGGTTTCCTGCTTGCGATCACCTTGCTCGAACACCAACTGCCCGTAGCTGGTGATGCCGTACTGGCGGGCCAGGGCCGGCTGACGATCGGGGTCGATGAAGCGATATTCGACGTCGTCGCTGAGATACTTGTACTCGTCCAGCAGATTCTGCACACGTTCGGCTCGCTGATCGCCGGGGGCCATGAAAGCCGTGACCTGCACCGGTTCGGTCAGGCCGGCCAGGATCTGCTTCGTCTGCTGTGACAGGGAGTACTGGCCCGTCTCGGTGAGGTCGAACCGACGATGGTACTGGGCACCCAGGTAGTTGATGAAGGCCAGAATGCCGACAAACGCCAGGCTGGCCACCAGAGCGTTGCCGCCGTAGCGCGCCTGCCGGCCCGTCAACGCCGCCCGCAGCTCGGCCGGACGCAACAAACCGTAGCTCAGCACCAGGACAGCGCCGATGCCCCAAAAGAGCTGCGGCAGCCAGACCGGATCACTGCCCAGCATCTGCGCCGCAGCGCCGATAGCCAGCGCCACAATGCCTACCATTGCCAGTTGGGGTGCGCGATCGCGCAATTGAGCAACCATTAGCGCCACCTCCTCGTTTCTAACGCGCGCGTCGCCAGGTATAGTGCGCCGGCGATCACGCTCAGGAAAAAGATGACGTGCGTGGTGTCCACGACGCCGCGCGTGAAGTCAGAAAAGTGCTCCGATAGCGCCAGGGCCTCGAAAAACCGACCGACGAGCGAATCTGCGCCGGCCACGTCGGTCATCGCGCCGGCCACGTAGAGCAGAACGGTCAGCGCAACGCCCAGCACAGCCGCCACAATCTGATTCTGGGTCACGGCCGATGTGAGAGTCCCCAGCGCCAGCAGCGCGCCACCCAGCAAGAGCATACCCAGGTAGCCCGACATGATCGGTCCGTAATCCGGGTTTCCTAGCCGCCACAACACGACCACGTACAACCCGGTGAACAGCATCATCACCAGAAACAACACAAAAGCTGCCAGCCACTTGCCCCAGATGACCTGCCAGTCCCGAACCGGCGACGTCATGAGCAGCTCAATCGTGCCTGAGCGCTGCTCCTCGGACAGGAGTCGCATGGCCAGCAAGGGGGCGATGAAAAGCAGCACGACGACCGTGTTGCCAAACACAAACTGCATGGTCGCCTGGCGCGACAGGATCAGAATCGCGCTGAAAAAGTAGCCGGCGATGGCCAGAAAGCCGGCCGTCACCAGATACGCAATGGGCGACGCGAAGAACGCCCCCAGCTCTCGCCGGGCGATTATCAACATGTTACGCATTGCTCTTCTCCTCACACCAAAGTACTCAGTGATCAGTAATCAGTTATCAGTGACAGGGCCACTGTTTACTGTTCACTGATTACTGTTCACTGATCACTGTCTGCTGCTCCGCTTCTTCAGGCGTCTCAGTTGTCAGCCTCAGGAAGACATCCTCCAGGCTCATCCCGACCGGGCGCAATTCCAACAGCGGCCAGCCGCGCTCCACAATCCGGCGGGCCAGCACGGGGCGCAACTCTTCCCCGAGAGCACACGTCACGTCGAACTTGCCGTCGCCGACGGCGGTCACCTCTTCGACGCCGTCAATCGCGCCCAGAACTTCGACAACGCCGTCGGACCCAGGTTCCAGGGCAACCCGAACGCGCTCAGCGCCTTCCAGGCGTGCCGTCAACTGCTCCGGGGTGTCCTCTGCCACGATGTGCCCCTCGTGAATGATCAGCACGCGCTCGCAGAGCTGGCTGACCTCTGGGAGAATGTGCGTGCTCAGGATCACTGTCCGCTCGCCGCTCAGGCTGCGGATCAACTCTCGCACCTCGATGATCTGTTTCGGGTCCAGGCCGATGGTAGGCTCGTCCAGAATGATGACCTCAGGGTCGTGGACCAGCGCCTGGGCCAGCCCCACGCGCTGACGATACCCCTTCGACAACTGCCCAATGAGATCGTCGGCCCGGTCGGTGATGTCCATCTGGTCCATGATCCGGTCGATGCGGTCCCAGCGGTCGTCCACGCCGCGCAGTCGGGCCACAAAGTCCAGGTAGCCTTCGACTGTCATCTCGGTGTACAGCGGGACCGTCTCCGGCAGGTAGCCGATGCGCCGTCGCACTTCCAGGGAATCGTGGAAGACGTCGAAGCCGGCCACCGTCGCCCGCCCATCGGTCGGTGGCATGTAGCCGGTGAGAATGCGCATGGTGGTGGTCTTGCCGGCGCCATTCGGTCCCAGAAATCCTAACACCTCACCCCGAGGCACATGAAAGCTCACGTCCCTGATGGCGACGAAATCGCCATAGGTTTTCGTGAGGTTCTCGACTTCTATCATGCAATAAACCTCCTTTGCACTGAACTCTGTAGCACTGAAACATTGCAGGTTACCCGATGAGCCACAGGCCGGCATAATCTAAGTGCCACGTCCAACGTGTGACAGGTAGGATTCGTCAGATGTTGAGGGTCGTGACACGTGCAGTGGGGCGGTACGCGATCCAGCCGGCAATATCAGCCCGGTGGACCGTGGATCATTTGATCAGTGACCAGGGATGGTTGCAGTAAAGCCATCGCTGTGACTGGCAAAAAAGACTCACTTCAAGAATTATCCACAAGACAACACGGAATATTTTATGCAGTTTGTGCCGATTTGTCAAAGTCCGGTTTGTGTACGTGTTCATCATCCAGTATAATTACACTACACTTTACAAAAAAGCTTGTAAAGAAGCTCGTAGTAAAGTTCGTAGTGAGCCACGTAGCCTAGCCCTGAGGCCCCTTCTGAGCTCGTCGAAGGGCCTGCCGAAGGGGCAGCGGAGTGGCGTCGGACGGCACTCCACTTCGTTTCGTGCCTGACTACCAACCAGGATGCAGTTGAATGAGGATAGGTGTAATGTTTGAATCGGCACCGGATGTGAAAGTACGTTTGCGCGAGGCGCGCTACCTGTGTAACGATGAGATGGCGACGGTGGTCTATCTGGCGGATCGGATGGGCAAGCCGTTGCTGGTGGAAGGGCCGGCCGGCGTCGGCAAGACCGAACTTTCCAAAGCTCTGGCTGAAGCGCTGGACACCGAGCTGATCCGGCTTCAATGCTACGAAGGCCTGGACGAGGCCAAGGCGCTGTACGAGTGGGAATACGCCAAGCAGATGCTCTACGTCCAGGTGCTCCGCGACCGCTTCAGCCAGATGCTGGCGGATACCTCAACTCTGGGCGAGGCTTTTGACCGCGTGGCGCAGGAAGAGGACCTCTTCTTCTCCGAGCGCTTCCTGCTGGGCCGGCCCTTGCTGCGAGCGATCACCAGCGAGCAGCGGGTCGTGCTGCTGATCGACGAAGTAGACAAGACCGACCCCGAATTTGAAGCTTTCCTCCTGGAAGTGCTGAGCGACTTCCAGGTCTCCATTCCCGAACTGGGCACCATTGCGGCCCGAACGCACCCGCTGGTCGTCCTGACCAGCAACCAGACCCGCGACCTGTCCGACGCTCTGCGCCGGCGTTGTCTCCATCTCTTCATCGACTTCCCGACCCTGGATCAGGAACTGGACGTGGTTCGCGTGCGCGTTCCCGAAGTGGCGGGTGATTTGGCCGAGCAGGTAGTGGCTTTCGTCCACGAGGCCCGCCACATGGCGCTGCGCAAACAGCCGGGGGTGAGCGAAACGCTGGACTGGGCGCGCGCGCTGGCGCTACTGAACGTGCGGTCGCTGGGCGAAGCCGAGGTGGCTCGGACGCTGGGCGCGATCATCAAGAATGAAGGCGACGCCGACCGGACACGCCAATCGATCCCGCAGTTGCTGCGTCGAATGGATCGCCGGCTGGTCGATTGGAAAGGCGACGGCCCTTCGATTGACTCAGGACGTAGTCATGGACCAGGTCTTAACTGAGTTTGTCCAGACCCTCCGGCGCGCCGGCCTCCGCGTCTCCAGCAGCGAAACGTTGGACGGCCTCCTGGCCGCCGGCATCACCGGCATCGACGACCGCGACCGATTGCGAGCTGTGCTGCGAGCTGCCATGGTCAAGCGCAGCCGCGACATCCCCACCTTCGACGACATCTTTGACCGCTTTTTCGGGCTGGGAGACGGCCCGTTGTCGCTGGGTCGGCCGATGCTGGGTCAGGGACAGCCAGGCGAAGGCCCTTTCACGATGGACCAATCTGACCTGGAGCGAGCCATCCAGATGGCCCTTCGACAGGCCCCTCGACAGGCTCGGGAGGGGCCTCAGGACGACGCGCAGCAGGCGCTAGACGAACTGGGCCGGCAGATCAGCGAGTTGACCGAAGCCCTGCTGCGCGGCGACATGCCCCAGGTGATGGCGAGACTGGCCGCTGCCCTGCAGGAGCGTAGGGGCGAGGCAAGCGGGCTGGAACCTTCGGATGTAGATAGGCTCACATTCCCGCTTGCCTCGCCCCTACAACGCGGTCGCATGACCCAGGAGATTCTGAGCCGGCTCGACTGGAGCCGCGTCGTGTCGGAAATGCAGGCCCTGATCCGGGCTTTGGCAGCCATGGGCGAGGATGAACTTGCCCAGCTCCTCCGGGGCCGGGCGCGCGACGTACAGGAGCTGTTCCCCCGCTGGGTGGCCGAAGAGGTCGCTTCGGGGTTTGACCGGCGCAATCCCGAGTGGCGTCCGCCCATTGGGCGGGCGCTGGCACAGAAGGACTTCTCCGAATTCACCGAGGCCGAGATCGAGGCCATGAGCCGGCAGGTGGACCTGCTGGCCCGAAAGCTGCGGGACGATCTCTCGCGCCGCCGACAGTCGGGCGGCCGCAAACGCCTGGACGTGAGTCGGACGCTGCGGCGCAGCATGAGAACCGCCGGCGTGCCCATGGAGCTGATGTTCCGCGAGCCTCGGCCCAGCCGGCTGCGCCTGGCGGTGTTGTGTGACGTGTCATCGTCGGTGCGCAATGCCTCCCGCTTCATGCTGCAACTGGTCTACAGCCTGCAACAGCAGCGGGGCCGGATTCGCAGCTTCGTCTTCATAAGCGATCTCACCGAAGTCTCCGACTTCTTCGAGCGCAACCCGCTGGACGCGGCGGTGCAGATGGCGCTGAGCGAGGCCGACATCCCGTATTGGGCCCATAGCAACTTCGGGCGGGCCTTCCGCATCTTCCTGGACGAATACGGTGACGCCATCAACACCCGGACGACGGTCATCGTGCTGGGGGACGGTCGCAGCAACTTCCACGACCCGCAGCTTGATGCGCTGGCCACGATTCGGCAGCGGGCGCGCCGGCTGATCTGGCTCAACCCCGAATCTCGCTGGGGCTGGGGCTACGGCGACAGTATCATCGACCTCTACGCCCAGGAGTGCGACTTCCTCACTGAATGCCGCAACCTGGAACAGCTTACGGTGATGATGGAGTATCTGGCCGAGACGGCGAGGTAGAGATTGGAGATTAGAG
>JBHHXF010000200.1:0-6795 GCA_046756905.1 Anaerolineae bacterium
TCCCACATATTGTACACGAAGATCGCAATCGCCACGAACTGCAAGATGCCAGATAGTGCTAACATCATCTGTGGAAGGGTGCCACTACGTAGCGCCAGCCAGGGCTCAAAGACGACCCGTAGAACCAGGCCGGCGTTCAGAATTACCAACGCTGCGAGAGATTTCCGCTCCGAGTAGCGCGTCTGCTTGGGTCGAGGGAACATCCAATCGCTCACCCCCATAATCAGGTGGGTGATGAAGCCGACGAACATGATGTGGCCGTGCGGCGCGACAAACAGACGCCAGGTGGGCCACAGCCCCAGCGCCTTGAAAACCAGGAACAACCCGCCCATGGCACCGCCGGCCAGGAACCAGATGAATCCGAACTTCAGAAACCATCGCGGGACACGCGTCAATTCAGCACCTCCATAGTGGGCGAACTAGTCCTGACATTCAAATGTGGGGACACAGGCCGGCCCCAATTATAGCACAAAGGTCGCCCACAAGCGGAAGGTAGTTGATTCGCTGAGCAAGCGCCGGCAAGTAGAAGACTTGCCTGGGAACCTTGGCTACTGTATAATAGAATCGTAGCCATCCGCTGTCATCGTCGCCAACGGATAACCATCCTGGCGACGTTTTCGTATTCTCACACTACAGGCGGGCAACTCATCACAACTCTGCCACGTTGTCTCGCCGCCGGTGCAAGTTGATGTCGGAGCGATATGATTAAGGCGGCCCCAATTGAGATCGAACGTGTTATCGAGCACGTGATCTCGTATGCGCCGAGTACAGACCTTGATCTACTTTGGAAGGCGTATGATCTGGTCGAGCGTGCCCATGCCGGCCAGACCCGCGCCACCGGTGAACCTTATGTGACCCATGTAGTCTCCGTGGCCGGCATCCTCGCCGACCTGCGCATGGAGCCGGAGACCATCGCTGCTGCCCTACTTCACGATGTCGTCGAAGATACCGAAATCACCTTGGATGAGCTTCGGGATCAATTTGGTGATGAGATAGCAGCGTTGGTCGAAGGCGTCACAAAGCTCACCAAGATCACGCGCAAAGGGATTCGTATCTCTCGAGCTGAGAATATGCGTAAGCTGTTCTTGGCTATGGCTGAAGATATCCGCGTAGTTCTGATCAAGCTGGCTGACCGGCTGCACAACATGCAGACGTTGTGGGCGTTACCGCCCGAAAAACAGCGCCGCATCGCTCAGGAAACCATGGAAATCTATGCGCCACTGGCCAACCGGCTGGGAATTTGGCAGATCAAGTGGCAACTGGAGGACCTGGCGCTGCGTGCTCTTGAGCCAGAGGTTTATGAAGAAATCAGTGATCAACTGGCGCGCCGGCGCGGTGAGCGCGAAGCGGTCCTCAAAAAAATCATACTCACGTTAAACGACCGTCTGCTGGATGAGGGTATAGAAGTCGTGGCCATCACAGGCCGGCCCAAGCATATTCACAGCATTTACGACAAAATGCAGCGGAAAAGCGTAACCTTTGATGAAGTCTACGACGTCCATGCCGTGCGCGTCATCGTGAAAACCGTTCGAGACTGCTACGCAGCCCTCGGAATTGTGCATGATCTGTGGAACCCCATTCCCGGTGAGTTTGATGACTACATCGCCACGCCCAAGGAAAACCTCTACCAGTCACTTCATACAGCTGTACGAGTGCCAGATGAAATAAGCCCGCTCGAAGTTCAGATACGAACAGAGGGTATGCACCAAGTTGCGTCGTATGGTATTGCTGCTCATTGGCGGTACAAAGAACATCGTTCGCGCGATGCCGTGCTGGAGAAGAAAATCGCGTGGCTCAGACAGCAACTGGAATCTCATCAGGATTTGGATGACGCTGAGGAGTTTCTGGAATCCGTTAAAGAGGACGTCTTGCCCGAACAGGTGTATGTGTTCACTCCTCAGAACGATATCATCGAGCTGCCGGCAGGCGCCACGCCCATCGACTTCGCCTATCGCATCCACACCGAAGTCGGCCACAGGTGTCGCGGCGCGAAGATCAACGGTCGGATGGTGGCGCTGAATACGCCCCTGAAAACGACCGACCGTGTCGAAATCATCACTACTAAACAGGGCGGGCCCAGCCGCGATTGGTTGAATCCCGCCCTCGGTTATGTACGCACAAATCGCGCCCGAGCCAAGATTCGGCACTGGTTCCGCAAAGGGGAGCGTACGGAGAGAATTGCGCAAGGCCGCGAGATATTGGAGAAGGAGCTGCGGAAATTAGGGCTGGGCAAGGAGCGGTATGACGAGATTGCCCGCCTGTTCAATTACGACGAGTTTGACGATTTCCTGGCAGCCATCGGATCAGGGGACATCCACGGCCAGCAGATTACGACGCGTATTCTGGAGGCCGAGCGAGAGGAGGAAGAGGAGGTTGAAGTCTCAGAGCCTCCCCCCCCACCGACAGAGCCCAGCGGCGTCAGCATCATGGGGGTGGATGACCTACTGACGAAAGTTCCCAAGTGTTGCAATCCACTGCCTGGAGATCAAGTAATTGGCTATATCACGCGAGGTCACGGGGTCACTTTGCACAAAAATTCTTGCCCGAATGCACGGCGAATGATAGCAGAGGAACCGGACCGGGTGATTGATGTTGACTGGCGTGAGGATCCAAGGCACGTCTATCCCGTCGCAATACGCGTCTTGGCTTATGATCGGCGCGGCCTCATGCGCGATGTGTCCGATGTGGTGGCCGGCGAAGACGTGAACATCAGTGCGGCGGCCGTGCAGACGAACAAGAAGAAGAACATCGCTGCGATCACAGCCACGCTTGAAATAAGTAGCGTTCGCCAATTGGCTGCAATTCTCAACAAGCTAAGCCGCTTGCCGAACGTCTTCGAAGTACGCCGCGAAGTCGGTTGATAGAAATAGATACACCTGAGGAGCATCAAGTGAGTGAAATCTTGAAGCAATTGCATGACGCCGTCCTTGTGGGCGAGCCTGACCAGGCACGGGCGCTAGCAAACCACGCACTGGAGGTAGGTGTAACACCTCTCACCGCCATCGAGGACGCTCTCACCCCCGCCATGCAGGTCGTTGGCCAGCGGTACGAGAGCGGGGAGTATTTCATCCCTGATCTGATGATGGCCGCCGAGGCGATGAAACAGGCTATGGAGGTGTTCGAGCCGGCGTTGATGGAGCGTCAGGAGCAGCGCAGGGTGTTGGGTGTGGTGGTAATTGGCACCGTAAAAGGGGACATTCACGAGATCGGAAAAAGCCTGGTGGGAACCATGCTCAGTGCAGCCGGCTTCCAGGTACATGACCTGGGTGTGGACGTGCCGGCCAGTCGATTCGTCCAGGAAGTGCAGGCGACCGGTGCGAACGTCGTCGGCCTCTCGGCATTGCTTACAACGACGATGCGCAATCAGGAGGCAGTGATTGAGGCGTTGAAGGAGGCCGGCCTGCGCCAACAGGTCAAAGTGATCATCGGTGGTGCGCCAGCCAGCCCCGACTGGGCACAGAACATCGGCGCCGACGCCTATGCTGAGAATGCCAATGAGTCGGTGGGTGTGGTAAAGCAGTTGCTAGACGTGGCGTAAGAAGGTACCGATCACTACGTAACAGGCGGGGGAAAGGATGCTGACATGGATGTGTTGCGCGCAGCCGTCGTAGGTACTGGGTTCATCGGGCCGGCCCACGTGGAGGCGCTGCGCCGGCTGGGGGTGGAAGTGACAGGCATCGTTGGTTCGTCGCCCGAGCGGGCCAGGCCCAAAGCTGAAGCGTTGGGCATCGAGCGGGTCTATCCCGACTACGAAGCCCTGCTGGCCGACGATGCGGTGGACGTTGTGCACATCACAAGCCCGAATCAATTGCATTTTCCGATGGCCCGCGATGCGATCAGTGCGGGCAAGCATGTGGTGTGCGAGAAGCCGCTGGCCATGACCAGCGCGGAGTCCGGCGAACTGCTGCGGCTGGCGGAGGAGGCCGGCATTGTCCACGCGGTTAATTTCAACATTCGCTTCTATCCCATCTGCCACGAGGCGCGCGAGCGCGTGGCGCGTGGCGACCTGGGCGACCTGTACATCACCCGTGGCTCCTATTTGCAGGACTGGCTGCTTTATGACACGGACTGGAACTGGCGGTTGGAGCCGGAGAAGGGGGGCCGGCTGCGGGCTGTGGGCGACATTGGCTCTCACTGGCTGGACCTGGTCACGTTCATCACCGGCCAGCACGTCGAGGCGGTGTACGCTGATCTGGAGATGTTCCTGCCGGTGCGGAAAAGGCCGGCCGGCCCCATCGACACCTTCACCGGCAAGGAACTAACGCCCGGCGACTACGTGGAAACCCCCATTGAAACGGAAGACTACGCTACGATCTTGCTGCGCTGGGATTCGGGTGCGAGAGGTGTAGTGACGGTCTCGCAGGTCAGCGCCGGGCGGAAGAATCGACTGTCGTTTGAGCTGAACGGGAGCGCATCATCGCTGGCGTGGGATTCAGAAAGGCCCAACGAGCTGTGGATTGGCCGGCGCGATGGGCCGAACGGTCTCTTCCTCAAAGACCCGGCGTTGTTGTTGCCGGCGGCGCGCCGGTTTGCCGGCTATCCGGGCGGGCACAACGAGGGCTTCCCCGACACCTTCAAGGCGCTGTACCAGGCGGTCTACTCCTACATCCGCCGGCGGGATGAGGGGCTGGAACCGGACTTCCCCACCTTCGCCGACGGCCACGAGGAGATGCTCATCGGCGAGGCGGTGATGAAGAGCGCCGAGACCGGTGAGTGGGTTGTGATTCAACGTTGACCCGATACCAGGCTTTCACGGATCGAACACCACCGTCTCTTTGCCTTGCAGCTTGTCGATGATCTTGCCGGCGATGAGTTCCAGATCGGTGTTGTACATCACGAAGTCCAGGTCGTCGGCCGGCACTGTGAGCATGGGACACAGGTCGAACGTGCTGGCCCATTCGTCGTACAGCTCGTTGAGTTGCTCCATGTAGGCCGGCTCAATCTCCCTCTCGTAGTCGCGGCCGCGCTGGGCGATGCGCTGCAGCAGCGTCGGCACGGAGGCTTGCAGGTAGACGATCAGGTCTGGCGGTGGCAGAAACAGGTTCATCGCCTCATACAGCTCGCGGTATGACTGATAGTCGCGCTCGGTCATGTGGCCCTGGCGATACAGGTTACGGGCAAAGATCTCAGCGTCTTCGTAGACGGACCGGTCCTGTACGGCCGATGTTGGGTAGTCCACGATCTCCCGATGGTGCTTCAGGCGACGAGACAGAAAGAAAACCTGGGAGTGGAAGCTCCAGGTCTTCATATCGGCGTAGAAGTCTTTCAGGTACGGATTGTCGTCCACCGCCTCGTAGAATGGCCGCCAGCCGAGGCGCTGGCTGAGCAGGGCGGTGAGCGTGGATTTGCCTACGCCAACGTTGCCGGCTACCGCGATGAAGCGCTTGGTCATCTCCAGATCCCCTCGATCCGAAAGCTGGTGCACACGAACTCCTCGTGCAGTGCATCCTCCAGAATGGCCAGGGCTTCCTTCAGGGCGCGGATGATCTCGTCCCGCGAACTCCGCCCGCCGTATGTGCCTTCGTAGCTGAAAATCTCGTCAAGTTCGACCGCGTCGTCGTTCATCGGCCAGCTCATGCGCTCTGATCCTCTCTTTCGCGCCACGTGCGCCCCAAGTTAGTCTGCATCTTGTGCAAATATGCTTCCTCGAGGTCGATCCCCAGGTAATTGCTCAATTTGAGGAGGTACGCTAGGCAGTCGGCCAATTCATTTTCCAGGGCCGGCAGCCGATGCGCCACGGCCTGCTTCTGGTCCGCGCCGTCATTAGCTGTCTCGGACCAGATCGCCTTGAGTTCCGCTGCCAGTTCCCCCAACTCTTCTTGCAGGCAAATAAAGTTAAAGTAGACGTCGGTCATGAAGCCCTTGTCGGAGTCCATGGCCTGGTGGAATCGCTGGAAGTCGGCCAGCCGGCGTTCCGTCTCGGCCAGTGTCAGAGTCTCCCTGGGGTCCAACTGAGGTAGAGGTTCCTGCCACGCTGCCTGGCCAATAGCGGCTCGCACCTGCCCCACAACAAAATCCAGGTCGTCGGGCACAGCCACGATGTTCAGGTCATCTGTGTCGATGACGAGCACCGGCGAGTCGCGGTAGGCGGTGAAAAAGCCGTCATACGCTCGATTCAGGGCGTCGATGTAGCTGCGGTCCATGTCCCGCTCGTACGGCCGGTCCCGCACTGCGATGCGTTCCATCAGAGTATCCGTTTCCGCCCGGAGATAGACCACCAAGTCGGGCAGAGGGATATTCTCGGCCAGGGCGCTGTACACACTTTGATAGACGGTCAGCTCATCGCCGCGCAGGTTCAGGTAGGCGAAGAGCCGATCTTTCATGAAGGTGTAGTCGCTGATGAGGGGACCCTGCCGGCGTGTGGCCGGTACAGCTTGCTGCTGCCGGTATCGACTCAGCAGGAAGAATATCTGAGTCTGAAAGGCATAGCGCGCTCGATCCCCGTAGAAGTCGGCTAGGAAGGGATTTTCTTCGAACTCCTCCAGCACAAGATGGGCGCCGAGATCAGGCTGCATCAGGCGGGCCAGAGTCGTCTTGCCCACACCGATCACGCCCTCGACGGCGATAAAGGGATTGTGATTCAAATGAACACTCCTTGATTGATTTGTGATTCAAATGCTAGCAAAGAAGTTTGAAATAGGCAAGCGTACTGCGTATTGCGTATTGCGTATCTCGTAAGGAACGGTGATTAAATAACTTTCCCATTTCCAGATCAGGGTAGCGCCGGCTGAGTAGGAGCTCCCTTCGACAACCCTTCGACAGGCTCAGGACAAGGCTCAGGACGTCGCTTCGACA
>JBHHXF010000201.1:0-6781 GCA_046756905.1 Anaerolineae bacterium
CTTCCCCAGTTTATTGAGAAGATACTGACAAAGTGACAAATGAGGCGCCGAGCTGCCCGAACAAGCGCCCCTGCCCAAGCCCTTGCTGAGCGTTTCCGGGTTGACCCCCAGACGCTCGACGCCTCACCAGGGTTCGACGGATTGAAGAGCCGATAGTTACGGCTGTTTTGTGAATTTTCTATCGCTACGGCGCAGCCGGCGTAACATCGTTCAGTCAGTTTTCGCGGAAATTTCACGTGAGGCAGTTGGGCTTAGCACCCCTTTCGTCTATAATATGAATATAGCCGAAGGTCACGGTGAAAGAGAACTGGGGAATACGCACCTGCCGGCCCTACACCCCATGTCTCGACGCGCCTACCGCGGGAGGAGCATGCCTTGAGTAGATTAGCAGTTCGCCTTATGGGGGGATTTGAGGTCTGTCACGGTGATCAGCCGATAGCTGACTTTGAGTCGCAGAAGGTCCGGGCGCTGTTTGCCTACCTGATCTTGCATCCCGGCATTGCGCCTAGTCGAGATCGTCTGGCCGGTCTCCTGTGGCCCGAGAAGAGCGACGAGACTGCCCGGCGCAACCTGCGGCAGGCTGTCTACAATCTTCGAACTACACTCCCCCATAGTGACACACCTGAGCCGCCGATCCTGACCACCCATCAGAATGTCCAGTTCAACCCAGAGACGGATTATTGGCTCGACATTACAGCTTTTGAAGATCGGATACGGCGTGGTATGTCTGTCAGTGCAGGTATAGGTCCCAGTGATCTGGCGGACGCCAGTGAACTGTATCGCGGTGATTTTCTGGCCGGCTTCTTCGTATCGGATAGCCCGGACTTCGAGCACTGGCTGCTGTATGAGCAGGAACGGCTCCGGGAGATGGCTATTCAGGCTCTACGAAGGTTGGTAGACTACTATCTGGCCTATGGTGAATACGACGGCGGAATTCGATACGCCCGCCGGCTGCTTGACATCGATCCACTATTCGAAGAGGCGCATCGCAACCTGATGCGTCTGTACGCTCTCTCTGGCCGGCGCAGTCGTGCTCTGGCCCAGTACGACGATTGCCGGCGATTGCTGCGCGATGAGCTGGGCGTAGAGCCGCTAGATGAAACCATGTCTCTCTATCGTGCTGTCCTGGCCGAAGAGTGGCATGATGAAGTATCGGTGGTCGATGGTGCGACAACAACTGGCCCACACATCCCCTTTGTCGGGCGGGAGGCGGCCTACGCGCGCTTACGTCGCAGTTGGGAGGTGGCCCGACAGGGGATGGGCCGGCTCACTCTGGTGGAAGGCGAAGCCGGCATCGGAAAGACGGAGTTGGTGGAGCGCTTCATCCTGGATGCTGCCGCCAGGTCACAGGCCATCGTCCTCTCTGGGCGCTGCTATGAATCTGCACCGCCGGCCGGCTATCAGCCGGTGGCCGATGCCCTGCGACGGGTCGTCATGGAGCAGCCGCAGATCGTGCAGAATGCAGCACCCAGTCTGCCACCACGCCGTCTGTCTGGCCTGATGCAGATCGTACCAGGCCTGCGTGTGGACCGTGCTGATCTGTTGGGGCCGCCACCAGCACTGGATGGGACGCGCGCCCAACTGTTTGACAGCCTTGTCTGTTTCCTAGAGGCGCTGGTCCAAACTGGGGATCTGGGTAGGCCCGCTGACTCACTCATCCTGTTCCTTGATGATCTTCACTGGGCCGATCGCCCCAGCCTGGAATTCCTACAGCACCTAATCGGCCGATTGGATGGGCAACCGATCTGGATCGTCGCTGCGTATCGACCCGGACATCTGGATTCGGAGCACCCCTTACTGCCCTTGCGGCGACAGCTCAGCCGCGATTACCGTGTCGACCGGGTAGCCCTCGACCGGCTCAACTTTGCGGACATTCAGCGAATTGCCACGGCTATAGTGGGGGATGCGCAGGCCGGCGTACTTGCCAGATTCCTGGATCGCGAAAGCGCAGGACTGCCTCTCACTACCGCCGAGTTGATCAACTATCTACGTGATGAGGGTGTGTTAGTTAACCATGAGAACCACCGGTGGTCTCTGGCCAGCCCCTTACCAGCTCTGGCTACGCCCACCGCCGATCACCTAGATGAACTGATTCTCGGACGTGTGAGTCAGCTCCCGACATCGGCGCGACGCTTGCTGACTCTAGCAGCGGTAGCCGGCCCGCGGTTCAACGACGATCTGCTCCAAAAGGCGGATGGCGAACACTTGGCGGTGGTTGAGGCCGGCATCGTTACCTGGTTGCAGCGCCGGCTGATAAGACCCGTATCGCGAGAGTGGAGAGTGGATTCAGATGCTGCTTCGCAAGCTAACCATTCCCACCGGCAGGTTTACGAGTTCGCCCATGACACAATTCGTCATGCGATTTACCACGATGTAAGCCGGCAGCGGCGCAAGGTTATGCACCGACAACTCGCAGCAGCGCTTGAAGATCAACATGCCGAAGACACCCGAGAGGTGTGTGAGGAGCTGGCGCACCACTACCTGGCAGCCGATGCGTGGAGTGACGCACTCACCTATCTGCGTCAGGCCGGCGATAAGGCCCGTCAGTCTGCGGCTGATGAAACGGCACTGCATTACTACGACCAGGTGTTACAGGTTTTGGACTGGCTCGAGGACGGGTCGGCCAGCGAAGCGGAAAGACAGGCCTATCTGGAACAACGGTTCCAGGTCCTGACATCACGATCAGAAATGTACCAAGCCAGGGGTGTGCGTGAGCGGCAGGAAGCTGATTTGCAAAGTATGAGAGATATAATGAAGCAATTGGATGACTCGGAGTGCCTCTCATCGCTGATTGCCCAGTTGGGTGAGTCGCAATCAACCCCATGAGGTAACTACTGCAATGACAGGCTGAGTAGTTGCCCCGTGAGCTTGAAAGGTGTGCTTGTTGGCTGAATGGCTAGGTTCAGGCGGACAACCCTGCTGGTGGTTCCAGGCCGTAAAAACGGCTTGCTGTCTGAGGCCAGGCCCGTCTTTCCTCTGCGCGAGATTCCCACACAGGTTGCTCTTGGGGATCAGGTGTGGGATAATTGAAACATGGACCCATCCGCACCCGCCCGCAGCAGCTTCTTCACAACGCCTGTTCCAAATGACGATTACTTATGGACTGCCGGGTTTTTCAACGAGCGCTTCCCCGACGTGGTATCGCCTCTTGGCTGGTCAGTCGTGCGCCGACTTGTCGAGCAGACGGCCTTCCGCGAACCATTGAGTTTCGTCGGCTATCGGCCGCCACTAGATTATCCCCTCACCAAACTCTATCGCGGACACGTATACACAAACGTTGGCGTTTTCCAGCGCCTGTATCGCGTCTTTCCCGCAGTTCTGGTGCCCCGAAGTGCCGGCCACTACTTCCCCAATGTTGATACCTCGCTCCGTCTAGCCGTGCCAGCTCCAAGTCGCACGAGGTTTATCGAGTCCGTCGTCCACATGTTCATATCGGAGAAAGGGTGGCATCCATTTAACTTCGCGGTCTGGGTGCGGTTCGTCCGGCGATTCGATGCGGGAGTAGCCGGCAGTCTCCAAAAGATCGAAGCAGGCGGCCCACCCTCCGCACTGCTGGATCAGATTGAGAACCTGATGGCCCTGAGTCTGGACTTGCTGCGCCTTCACCGTTGGAGCCTGACTTACGCCGATGTCTTTTTGGACATGCTGCGACGCCTGGTATCCACCTGGGTCGATGCCGGCGAAGTCGAGGAACTGACAGCGGCACTCCTCAGCGGCCTGCCCAACAAATCGACGGCGACGGACGCGGCCCTGTGGCGGCTGGCGCAGCAGGCCGCCACATTGGATGCTGCTCTCCTGGATTGCCTGCGGGATGGGCGGTTTTCCTCGTTCCTCGACGCCCTCGATGCCACGCCGGCTGGGAGGCGTTTCGCGCAGTCATTCGACGGTTTTCTGGCTGACTACGGCAATCGCTCCCCAAGCCTCGATCTTCGCTACCCAGCGTATGCGGACGACCCCGCCGGCGTACTGGCGCTTATGGCGCAGTTGCTGGACGTTGGTGGGGAAGGGCCGGCGGCCCGGGAGCGCGCCCAGGAGCAGCGCCGGATGTCAGCTACGCGCCAGGTTCGTCGGGCGCTGGGCGTCTTGTCGATCCGCTGGTGGGTTTTCCGAGTTCTGCTATCCTTCGCCCAGCGCTATACGATCCTGCGGGAAGATCAGCGGTACTACTGGCAGAAAAGCATGTATGGCAAGCGACAGGCGTTCGTGCGCATCGGCCAGGCATGGGCTGCCCGGGATGTGCTTGCGCGAAGTGACGACGTCTTCTTCCTCACGCTGGAAGAAATCTCGGGGGTCGCTCGCGGCTGGCTGAGGGTGCCGGAGATTCGGAAGCTGATCGCGGAGCGGCGCGTGGAGTTCGAGGCCCTGCAAGGTACGCCATATCCGGCGTTCCTTCGGGGAGAATCCGTGCCTGGCGAGGTTGCCCTCGGTTGTGATGGTGTGCCTAGCCGGTTGTCGGGCCTGCCCGTGAGTCCGGGACGTGTACGCGGACCGGCGTTGGTTGTCAGCGGGCCGGCGGCGTTGGGTGGTGCGTGGCGACGCACCTCGTCCAACAGCGTTCTGGTCACGAGCAGCACGGATCCAGCGTGGACGCCCCTGTTCCTCCGCGTCGGCGGACTGGTCATGGAGCGGGGTGGGCAGTTGTCTCACGGAGCAGTGGTGGCGCGGGAGTACGGCTTGCCGGCCGTAGTTGGTGTGGCCGGCGCTCTGGATCGAATCGCCGATGGCCAGCTCATCGAGGTGGATGGGGGAACCGGAACTGTGACGCTTCTGTAGGCTGAGGGGGAGATGATCCTTCATTGACTATGCGGGGAGTGACGCGACTTGACATATCACTAAGTATGGGGTAACATAGTAGTGTTGTGAATGCCGATGACACAGCCGCGAGGAGGGTATCATGCGTGCTGAACAACTCCCACTCTTTCCAAGGCGAGGCGTCCAGGGGGAATACAGCGCTCCGCTCGCCGGGATGCCGGCGCTGACAGCCGATTCATCCCTGGAGTCGGCGGTGGGCGAATATGATGCCCACATGCGGCGCGAGGGCTTTACCGAGAATACGCGCAAGGCTTTCCACAGTGATCTCAGGCTGCTGATGCGTTTCGTGGGGGGTACGTCGTCGGTGAGCGAGGTGAGTACCAAGCAACTGCAAGACTTCCTGGCCTGGTTGTTGGATGGCCGTGGCGTACCCTGCAGCCCCAAGTCGTACGCCCGGCGGGTGACGACGCTGAAGCGCTTTTTTGCCTGGTTGACCGGAACCGGAGTGATTGCCGGCGACCCCGCATCACCCATCCCCCATCAGCCGGTCAGTACCCCTCTGCCAGAAATCCTATACGACAATCAAGTCGAGGATCTGTTGACGAGCACTGAGGCGCTCATGCGCCACCCCGAACATCCCGATGCCCGGCCACATCTGCTGGTACGCATGCTGTTGGAGACGGGAATCAAGAAGGGTGAGTGCGTTCGGGTTGCGCTAGATCACATCGACCGCTCGGATCCCTCGGGGCCGGCGCTGTACGTCCGCTACGCTAACCCCCGGATGCGTAAGAAGGAGCGCAAGCTCGCTTTGTCGCCCGCTCTGATGGCGGTTCTTGACCACTATCTGGCTCAGTATACGCCTGGGACGGAGCTGTTCGAGTGCACGGCTCGCAATCTCGAGTACGTGTTGAACGATGCGGGGACACTGGCCGGCATCGATCACATCGCCTTCGAGATGCTGCGCTGGACCTGCGCCGTGCGAGATTACCGGGCCGGCATGGATCCAGAAGAACTGCGCCAGAAGCTGGGTCTTTCGCCCATTACCTGGGTGGATGCGCTGCAAAAGATCGAACTACTGGCGGGGCCGGCGTTGTGAGCCGGGGAGCGGGGGAGCAGGGGAGCAGAGGTGCGGAGGAGAAGGGGGACTGATGGTTGGCGCTGTGGCTGTTGAACGAACCGAAAAACTTCACCGGGCGTGTCTGGTGTTTGATGGGCACTGTGACACGCTCTTACGCGTGGGAGATGGGACACGCCGTTTCGCTGAACGGTCCGATGAGGGACACGTTGATTTACCGCGCCTGCGCGATGGGGGTGTCGATGCCCAGATCTTTGCCTGCTGGGTTGGTGGAGCGCAGGCGGAGCGGCCTTTGATCGACTTCCTCCACATGGCTGATACATTGCACACTGAAGTTGAGGCGAATCGAGATGATCTCGTTCTGGCTCGCTGCTCCAACGATGTCGAGTCGGCTCACCGCGAAGGCAAGCTGGCCTGCATCTTGAGTATAGAAGGTGCGGAGCCGCTCAAGGGAGACCTTGCAGTGCTGCGCACCGCTTACCGGCTTGGTGTGCGAAATATCGGATTGGTCTGGGGCGGGCGGAATGAATTAGGTTGCGGGGTACTGGGGAGCGAGGTTGATGATGAGGGACTGAGCAACTTCGGTCGGGATGTTGTACAGGAAGCAGGCCGGCTCGGGATCATGGTCGACGTGTCGCACCTGAACGAGGCCGGCTTCTGGGATGTATTGGACGTCACCGAGAAGCCGATAGTTGCCTCCCACTCGAACGCGCGAAAACTGCTCGACCATCCCAGGAATTTGTGGGATGAGCAGATCCAGGCGATTGCCGAGACTGGCGGTCTGGTCGGGGTCGTGTTTGCGTTCCTGACCGAGGATCGCTCCGCTTCGACGCTGGAACATGTGCTAGATCAAATTGACTACATGGTGACCCTGGTGGGTCCCGATCATGTGGGCCTCGGCTCCGATTTCGATGGTATCAAGTATACGCCGGCCGGCCTCGAGGATGTGAGCCA
>JBHHXF010000202.1:0-6771 GCA_046756905.1 Anaerolineae bacterium
CCCCCCGGCCGCTGGCCCGGAAAGCCGAACAGCAGCGTGGGCAACAAGCGCCACAAGAATTCCAGAGTAGTCAACATACCCTCAAGGACACCACGAAGCACGAAAATGCTGGATGGCTGGATGGCTGGATGGGGCTGCGCGAGCCATCCAGCCATCCAGCCATCCAGCTATCCAGCCAACTATTCATTGCCTCTTTCCGAGGTTCTCGCACGATCAACCCCCACACCTACCCCGCCACCCCCCTTCCTGTCCGAGGCACATGCAGCCATCGCCGCAGCAGCCAGGCGTAGCTCCAGGACAACAGCCAATAGCCCACCGAGGCCAATAACAGCAACTCCACAGCGTGGAAGGACCGCGTGATAGAGGTTTGCACGGCCTTGAAGAACTCCGGCACGGCCACCAGGGACGCCAGCGCGGTGTTCTTCATGTTGTGGACCAGCCGTGTCACAATGGCCGGCGATGCCGCACGCAAGCCATGTGGCAACAGCAGGTTAAAGAATGCGCGGCTCCGCGAGGCTCCCAATGAGCGCGCCGCCTCCCAGTGTTCCCGCGCCAGTGTGCCCACGCCGGCCCGGAAAAGCTCCACAATGTAGGCGCTGGTGTTCAGCGTCAGCCCCAACGCAGCCCCGACCGCGTAGTACGGAACTGACAGCCCGGTGAGATGGCCCAGCCCGTTGATCCACGAATTGTCAAAGAACAATGCACGCCTTGTCCCTGGATCGAAGGCATTCGGCAGGGCATAAGCCCAAAAGATCACGCCCACCAGTGCCGGCACATTCCGAAACACCTCAACATAGATCACGGCCAGACCGCGCAGCGGCCTCGTCGGTGAAAGACGCAGCCAGCCAATGCCCACCCCCAGCAGCAGCGCGCCGGCCGACGTGACGATCGTGAGCACGATGGTCACGCCCAACCCGCTCAGGAGCAGGCGGACGATCTCTGGCGTCAGCCACGGCAAAGCGTCGAACATCAGACTCAGTAGATCCAAATCTGCTCAGAGGGGATCGCCAGATCCCCGCTGTCGGTCTGGATATGACGATCCAGACTGAACAAAACTGGATCTACTGAAACTACGATCAACAGATGACCCATTCGCCTATTCCTCACGAGGCAGTTCCCCCGAGTTCCCCCGAATTCCCCTGAGCCTCTGCGGGAACTCAGAGGAACTCAGGGAACATCAAACCTATCCTTCAACAGTACTCCGCCCACGGCGGAGAAAACTACTTTCAGGTGGGTCAGGGGTCTTCGAGGTGCTCGCGTTCCAACAGCCGGCCCTCTTCCCAGCGCCGCTGCAACGCTCGCGCATCCAACGCCGGCGGCGCATGGGGGTGGGGACCCTGCGTCGGGATCCAGACGTTCCGCTCCGCGCAGATGTCCTTCTCCTGCGCCAGCATCGGCAGGTCGCCCAGATCGACCGGCCTCAAGCCTTCGTAAGGCGTCGTCACGCCGGCCGCCACCATGGCATGACCGAGCGCCACCAGCCAGTCGCGCCCCAACCCCTCGAGCTCATCGACCAGCCGAAAGCGATCCGGCGCATACGCCAGTTCGAGATAATGCATCTCGGTCGCCACGCTTTCCGGCCTGCGCCGGCGCAGATGTGGCCCCATCACCGCGTCTGCACAATACTCGCAGCGGTAGGAACAGCCCCGCGACACTGACAGGCTAAGCGAGCTGTAGCCGTGCTCCTCCTCCCACACCGCCAGGTAACGTCCCACGTCGATAAGGTCCCGCGCCGGCCACGGTAGCTCATCCAGGTCCAGAATCGGGTCCCGTGCCGACGTCTCGACGATCCCGTTGTCGCCCCGGCAGGCAATCCCCGGCACGCGGGCCACATTGCCGCCCGCTTCGAGAGTGGTCAGCACATCCACCAGCGTTTGCTCCCCCTCGCCCATCACGGCGACATCCACCGCCGGCTCTGTAAGATACGCCTCTGGCTCCGAGGTGGGATCCGGCCCACCAACGACCACCGTCGCCCCCCGTTCGGCTGCCAGGCTCGCCAACCGCAGCGCCGCCGGCCGCAGCGTCACCAGGCTGGCAATGCAGACGACATCGGGGGAGTGCTCGGCCAACGCCTTAGCGAAGGCCTGGTCGCCGGAGGCAAACGTACCGTCAAAGACCGCGACAGAGTTACCGGCCTCTCGCGTCACACTGGCCAGATACAGCAACCCCAGCGGAAAGTACAGCGTCATGAACTTCCGCTCCAGCGCGCTGTCGGTCAGGAAGAACGGGTTAGCGAACAGGACTCTCATCTTCAAGAAAGCGTGCGGTTGCCATAGCGCGCACCGAGTCAGCCCCCGCCAACTCCGCCGTCAGCCGCTCCAGATCGGCCGGCGTGTCCACATCGTACCATCTCGGCAGGAGTGCCACGCACAGGCCGGCAGCGTCCGCCCGGGCCAGCGTATCCTCGACCACACGCGGGGTGCTCATGGTCACATCGAACAACGTCGGATGCGGCCGCTTCATGCCGATGGCGTAGTACCCCCCGTCTTCGCACGGCCCCAGCACGACGTCCACGGCCGGCTCATCCAATCGCTGGAATCCCTGCCGGAGGTGGCCGGCCGGCAGCGTGGGCGTGTCCCCATCTAGAGCCATCACCTGAGCGTACCCCCGATCAAATGCCAGGTCGAACACGTTGCGCAGTCGCTCCGCCAGGTCGGCGCCGGTCTGCTGGATCAGCTCGAAACCTGGCGCGAGGGCGGCGAAGTATTCGCGAGCGGTCGCCGGCCAGTACGCCACTCCCAGGTTCGCGCTCTCCACACCACGCATCTGCGCCAGCTTGTCCAGCAGGAAACAGCGATACAGCTCTGCCGCAGCCTCCGGCGACAGGGGCGGCGACAACCGCGTCTTGGTCCGGCCCGCCGCCGGCTGTTTCGCCATCAGGATCAACACCCGCTTCCCCGATATCCAATACCCAGTACCCAATATCCAATACCAAATCTCTACGCCCTGCGAGCATACCGCACCGTCGTACCCAAAATGAAGTACGCTGCCAGAACCGTTCCCCGTACCGTCCCGGAGATTTTCGACTTACCGCCGGCCCGCCTCCGGTAGCTGACCGGCACCTCAATCACACGGTAGCCTCGCCGGGCCGCTTTAACCATCATTTCCGTCGGCCAGCCGTAGGTCATCTCCTGCATGTGAAGCGCTTCCAGCACAGACCGGCGAATCGCCCGAAACGGCCCCAGGTCGGTGACGTGGAGTCCGTACAACTGGCGCATCAGGTTAGCCGCCAGCCAGTTGCCAAAGCGGGCATGGGGCAACAGCGCGCCAGGCTCGCGCTCGCCGCGTGCACGGGAGCCGACAACCAGATCGGCCTGGCCGGCCAGGATGGGATCGACCAGCCGAGAGATCTCCTGTGGATCGTCTGCGCCGTCGCCGTCCAGGAACACCAGGATGTCAGCGTCCTCGGCTGCCCGCGCGCCGGCGTGACACGCAAAGCCATACCCGCGACGCGGTTCGTGGATTACGCAGGCGCCGGCGGCCTGTGCCTCCTCCGCCGTCTCGTCGGTGGAGCCATTATCGACGACAATCACGCCATGGACCATGTCACGCGGGATCGCGGCTACCACTTCAGCGATTGTGGAGGCCTCGTTCAGGGCCGGAATGATGGCCGTGATGCGTATTGCGTATTGCGTATTGCGTATTGCTTGATCAGGGACTGAATCCATTCTGATTGCCGTTAAACTTAGGGTAACGTCCAGGTACGGCCTTCAAGTAGGGGCGAGGCAAGTCGGATTGGTGGTGTCGAAGCAAAAGAATCTGCTCTCCGACTTGCCTCGCCCCTACTGCTTCGATAGAACATACGCCATCCAGCATGGTAGAAGGTTACACGATACACGTCTGTAAGACAGTCCACGGTCGGCTGGCCTACGCCACCTTGCGGCCAATCGTTTGACCGTAGCGGCCGATCCGATGGTACGGGAAACGCGGGGCAGCGGCGGTCTCGAGCGACAGGAGATCATCAAAGATTTCAGGGTCGTCCTGCCAGGTCGCCTTCGTCAGGTAATCGGCGAAGATGCGGACGCCGTACTCAGCGATGGGTTCGACGCCGGCCCCCGCCAGCATGTGGCGGATCGTGTCGGCGTCGAAGGTCCGGCGGGGTACGCCGAAGAGGTCAGCCGGCGACGACATGGCGGTCAGGGCTTCGCGCGCTGCCACCAGATCGCCTTTGGCCAGCGCCAGGCGCAGCGTGTCGGCGTAGCGGTTGACGAAGGCCAGCGAGAAAATCCCATCCGGCCTCAGCGCGCCTGCCAGGGCCTGTACAGCAGCTTCGGGTTGGGGCACGTATTCCAGCAGCGTGTGACACACCACCGCATCGAAAGTCCCCTTCCCGAAGTGTCTCGCCAGGTGCTCGACTCGCGCGCAGCAGGTTTCGACCCGGTCCTCGATGCCCGCTGCCTTCGCCTTCTCCACTGCCAAGCGCAACATCTCATCCGCAATGTCCAGGAGGTATACGTGATGACCTCGCTGCGCCAGCCGCACGGCCAGCCCACCGGTGCCACCGCCGGCATCCAACACCCGTGGCGTATCGCGGGCCGGCGGCAGATGCCAGACCAGATAGCGCCAGTTCAGTTCCTCGCGCAGCCGGCCAGCCGGCGTGTTGGTGTACGCATCCCAGGCCGCAGCTTTGGCTTCAAACGCTTCTTGCAATTGGTCGGACATCGGTAGGCTTCGCAGGTTTACTTCCCAGAATGTCTAGTGTACAATATACACTGCATCGCAGAGAGAGTCAAAGAACGCCCTGCCCACATCATCGCCGGCGAGGGACTCTATTCTCTGGCATCGGATTTGCCAATAGACGTACACTTGAGGCACGGAACCACACGGGAGGCATTTCATGGCGGTACGATTCGTCCTGAGCAGCTACGTAAAACAGGCAATGGCCCACGCTGCCTATGACAAATTGGAAGATGGCACATTTGCCGGCCGCATTCCCCAGTGTAGGGGCGTAGTGGCCTTTGGAGCTACCCTGCGCGAGTGCGAGGAAGAACTGCGTTCCACATTGGAGGACTGGATACTGCTCGGCCTCAAACTGGGGCACCCGCTTCCGGTGATTGCCGGCATTGACCTGAATAGGGAACCGGCCTATGAGTCAATGGGCGCCGTGTAAGCGGCGAGTCTTCATCAGACGGTTGCGGAAACTCGGCTTTGAGGGACCTCTCTCCGGGACGCGACACCAGTTTATGGTCTATGAACAACGCCGCCTGGCAATCCCTTCCAATGCTGAATACTCCGTGCCTCAGCTCCGAATGATGATACGAGAAGTGGAGGAGGTCACAGGCCACAAGATCACGGCTGATGAGTGGAACAAACTGTGATGAATTGCAAATGCTTATCCTGCCGGTTCAGTTGCTATTCGAGTTGATCCACCAAGGAGGATGGAATGGATTTCGAACTTACCGATGAGCAACGTATGATCCGCGACGCGGTGCGCGAATTTGCGCAGGCGAAGATTGAACCGCGAGCCCACGACGTCGACGAATCCGGCGAGTTTCCCCACGACATCTTCACACAGATGGGCGAACTCGGTCTGATGGGGCTACCGTTTCCCGAAAAGTACGGCGGGGCCGGCGCCGATACTGTCAGCTACGCCCTGGCCGTCGAAGAGATCTCGGCCGCATCCGGCTCTGTTGGCTTGACCTACGCCGCTCACGTCTCCCTGGGATCATCCCCGATCTACATGTTCGGCACCGAAGAGCAGAAAGAGAAATACCTGGTTCCGCTGGCCACCGGCGAGGGCCTCGGCGCTTTTGGGCTGACAGAGCCTCACACGGGATCAGACGCTGCCGCCTTGAAGACGATGGCAACCCGCGACGGGGACGAGTGGGTGTTGAACGGCCAGAAGATGTGGATCACGTCGGGAGCCGTCGCTCGCAGCATCGTTGTGGCTGCCAACGCGAATCCCGAGGCCGGCGTCCATGGTATAGTCAACCTCATCGTGCCGGCCGGCACGCCGGGCTTCACCCCCGGCAAAGACGAGCCGAAGATGGGCCTTAAAGGTTCCGTCACCAATCAACTATTCTTCCAGGATTGCCGCGTGCCGGCGGAGAACCTGCTCGGTCAGGAGGGCGAGGGATTCAAGCAGTTCATGGTCACCCTGGACGGCGGCCGCATCAGCATCGGCGCGATGGCGCTGGGTTTGGGGCGAGCGGCGCTGGAGAAGGCGCTGGAGTACGCGAAGGAGCGTGAAGCTTTTGGCAAGGCCATCGCGGAGTTCCAGGCCATTCAGTGGAAGCTGGCCGACATGGCCACCGAACTGGAAGCCGCGCGCCTGCTGCTCTACAAAGCCGCCCGGCTAAAGGATGAGAAAAAGAGCTTCACCAAGGAGGCGGCCATGGCCAAGCTGTTCGCATCGGAGGCAGCAGATCGCGCTTGCTTTGAAGCCATCCAGATTCACGGCGGCATGGGCTACAGCCGCGAGGTGCCGGTAGAACGCTACTACCGCGACAACCGCCTGACCCTTATCGGTGAGGGGACGAGCGAAATCATGCGGTTGGTTATCGCGCGAGAAATCTTGAAGACCACGTGAGAAAGAACGACGGATTGGCTGGATGGCACGGATTCACCTCCCAGCCAATCCGTGCCATCCTGCCAATCCGCTGTTCTCCTACCCGGTCACTTCCCGGAACACCCGCAGCCAGTTGCCGCCCAGAATCTGAGCGATGTCTTCGTCGGCGTAGCCACGCTCCAGCAAGCCGCGCGTGATGGCCGGCATCTGGCTCACATCCTCGAGGCCGGCCGGCGTATACTTGATACCATCGAAATCGGAGC
>JBHHXF010000203.1:0-6758 GCA_046756905.1 Anaerolineae bacterium
CTGCCTTTCGCTCTGGAACGCAAGTATCCCAACGCCAACCGCGAATGGATCTGGCAGTACGTGTTCCCCGCCACCAAACGGTCAAAAGACCCGCGCACGGGCGCCGTCCGCCGCCACCACCTCCACGAGAGCACCTTGCAGAAAGCGGTCCGGAAAGCCGCCAAACTGGCCGGCCTCAGCAAGCGCGTCACCTGTCACACGTTCCGTCACAGCTTCGCCACGCATCTGCTGGAAGGCGGCTATGATATCCGCACGGTGCAGGAGCTACTCGGCCACAAGGATGTCAGGACAACGATGATATACACCCACGTCCTGAATCGCGGCGGACTGGCCGTGCGCAGCCCCTTGGATGAGTGATACCTTGAGAGTTCCCCCAAGTTCCTCTGGAGTTCCCCTCAGTTCCTCTTTATTCCAACGTCTCCATGTACAGCACGATGGTCACCAGCTTCACCAGGTCCGGATCGTTCAACACGGTGTTGCTGGTCGCCAGGATGCGGTCCAGTTCGGGATCGCCCCGGTACACGCGGGTCCCCGCAAAGGTGAACAGCGCCGGCGCTGCCGGGTCCGGCCCGAAGTAGATGGTGTTCTCCCGCTGCACGAACTGCGCCGGCCCGTCCCCGCTGCCGGCCAGCACCTCACTGTTGCTGAAGCGGTACAGCAGCGGACCATTTGTTCCGCTGCCCGAATAGACCTGCTGCTGTTCCAGCGTCAGGAAGGCATCGTGCAGGTCAGTTCCGCGATACACGTGGCCGGCCACAATCGTAAAGGCCGGCTCCCCCGCAATCTCCGGGCCCAGATACAGCCGAATGCGCCGGCCAATGAGGATCCTGGACGGCGTGCTCACCGGCAGCCCCAGAACGGCGCTGCCTTGCACGCCGGCGCTGCGCTGTGTGGCGGTTCGCCCCGCCCACAACCCGACCACACCACACGCGACGACTACCAACGCGAAAATCAGTCCGATGATCAGAATGTCCCGTGTTCTCATTTTCTACATCCCCGTAGGTAGATCAATGAACATCGTTTCCAGGTCGAATTTGCCCTCCAGGTGGTGCGCCAATGCCTGAAGCCCGACCGTCTCGGTGGCGTAGTGGCCGGCGAACACCACGTTCAGGCCGTATTCCTCGGCGGCATGGGCGTAGCTGTGGTTGGTCTCGCCGGTCAGATACAGGTCGAAGCCGGCCTCGGCCGCCTGGTCGATCATGTCCGCCGCCCCGCCGGAAATGACCCCGACAGTTCGGATCTCAGCCGGCCCGTGCGCCTGCACGACACAGCGAGTGTGCAGTCGGGTGTTGGCCAGTTCAACGAACTTCTCGCGCTTCACCCGCCCGCTAGAAGGCCGGCCGGCGACGCCGATGGGCGTCCCTCGGTAGTCGCCAAACGAGCCGGTTACTTCCAGGTCCAGGATGCGAGCCAACTCCACGTTGTTGCCCACCTCCGGGTGAACGTCCAGCGGAATGTGCGCGGCGTAAAGGCCAACATTACCCTGGATCAAGGTCTTCACCCGCTTGAACAGAGGCCCGGTCAGCACCTTTACGTCGCCCCAGAAAAGCCCGTGGTGGACGATGAGGAGGTCTGCGCCAAGTTCGACGGCCCTTTCGAAGCCGGCCAGGGAGCTGTCTACGGCGAAGGCAAGCCGCTGCACCTCCGCCGGCCCTTCCACCTGTAACCCGTTCTTCGACCGGTCCTCAATCTCGCCGATTTTCAGATATTCATCCAGGTAACGTGTCAACTCATTAAGATTCATGCCGTTCCCCGCTTCATTAGATCTGTCTGATGCGTTATACTTAGCCTGCACGGACCCTCAGGCTGAGCCATGGGACGAAGTCTGGGTGGTCAAGATGACATTATGGCATAAACAGTCTGATTTGCCAAGCCCGGCATCGGGGGTTGAGACTAATCGTTCAGGAATAAGGAGTCAGGTCATGAGTGACAGACCAAGTTTCAGAGCGGCAATCACGAATATGCAAGTGCCCATGCCCCTGGGGAAGAAGCTCCGCCTTGTGCTGCACAACAACTGGATCAAGTTGCGGACGGGCCAGAACTGCTGCGGCAATCATGGCGAGCCGGGCTGTTGACAGGTTGAATCGGAAGTGCCCCGGGCGGGCACAGACACCAGCAATGACTCAGAAACCGCCGGCGAATAGCATCTGCGCCAGGACGCCGGCCAGCATCGGAAATGCGAGACCCAAGCCCCAGCGCACAGCCGTAAAGCGCCATCCCATGAAGGGCAGCTCGAAGCTAATGCTCAGCAGCGCCGACATGGCCCAGGCGGTGACGATAGCGACCACCGGCCCCAACCCCGCGCCAGCCTGGTAGAGCGCCGAGATCAGCGGGAAGACCACATACGGCCCGCCGGGCAGCATCATGCCGGCGGCCTCGCCCAAGACCAGTCCCTGCCAGCCGGAGCCCGGCCCGATCCAGGACTGCACTAGGCGCTGCGGAGCCAACACATTGACATAACCTACAATCGCGAAGGCCACGATCAGCAGGGGGAGCGTGCGCTTCAGGGTTTGCCATCCCTGAGCCATTCCCTGGCGATGGCTGCCGTCGCCCTGTCGCCAGGCGAAAGCCAGCATGACGAGTGCCAGAAGCCAGAGCAGCCCCGTGATTACGTTCACGAAGCGGCGGCCTCCCGAATGCGTTGTACCTGCCCCCCGAATAGGGCTTCGGCCAGCACCCCCATCACAGGCGGGATGACAATTGTTACCGCGATGCGTATCAGCGTCAGTTGGGGACCCAGGAGGGCGAATTCCAGCGGCAGGCGGGTGACAGACCACAAGTTCTTGGCCGTGACGAAGGCGACCAACACCCCCAGGCCGGCGCCGGCATGAAGCAGCGCTGCAGCAATGGGATAGTAAACATATGGACCGCCTGGAATCAGGGCGCCCCCCAGGCACGCCAGAGCGATACCGCGCCACCCTGCGCCGGCGCCCAGCCAGCGAGTCACGACCCGCTGTGTCACCATCGTCTGGGTAAGGCCGGCTATGAGAAATGCAGCGACGAGCAGTGGCGTGACGCTCAGTAGCGTGCGAGCACCCTGCTCCAGGCCGGCCAGCGCCAGGTCGGGCCCTCCCTGGCGCCAGGCCAGGCCGGCCAGGGCCAGAGCGACGCCAGCTAACATCAGTGTGGTACGATCACGCATTTGTTGCTCAACGGCTCGCTGGTGGTCGGCTGGGCAGTAGCTGCTCGATCATGATTGCTCAAGGCCCGTGATGCTTCGCCAGGCACAGGGTTTCTCACCTTCTGCCATTTCGTGCTACAATCCCCGCCTGTGTCGTCAACTGTGAATCGAGAGGAGCTTGAATGCCACCATCGCGTCGGCGTGCCCTGACCGAGGGGCTGTTAGTCAGTCTGATTTGGGCTTCATCTTTCGTAATCATCAAGATCGGTCTGACGTTCTTACCGCCTTTAACCCTTGCAGGTTTGCGTTACTTCTCGGCCTTCCTCCTACTCGTGCCCGTCCTCTTTACCGGCGAGCGAGTGCAGCGCCGGGCGCTGGACCGCGATACCTGGCTCCAATTGGCGGCCATGGGCGTAGCTGCTTATCTGGTGGGCAACGGGCTGCTCTTCTGGTCGCTTCAGGTGCTGCCGGCCACGACCGGCTCTTTCTTGTACAGCTTCACGCCGATCATGGTGCTGTTGCTGGGTGTTGTGGTTCTACGCGAGTTTCCGACCCGGCTCCAACTTTTAGGTATTGGCGTCGCCGTTTTCGGCAGCTATGTATTCTTCGCCGTCCATCTCTCCTTGCAGCAGATTCAGGCCGTGGGTGGAGCGCTGCTCAGTACCGTCGCGTTCGCCGTGTTCAGCATCCTGGGGCGCAGCTTTGCCCGCAGCGACCGTTTGAACTCTCTTACTCTGACGGCATGGCCGCTGTGCTTCGGTGGTGGCGCGCTTTTGCTGGTGGCCTGGATCACGGAGGGCTCCGCCACCCTGACCCTGGCAGTGGTCGGCATTATCTTGTGGCTCAGTGTGGTGAATACGGCGCTGGCATACACATTGTGGAACGATGCACTACGCACACTCAAGGCGTTTGAGTTGAACGTGTTCGCCAACGTCACGCCTCTGGCGACGGCGCTGCTGGCCTGGCTCATGTTGAATGAGTCCCTCACTCTCCGCCAGGTTGCAGGGATCCTGATCGTGCTGGCCGGCGTGAGCCTGGTGCAGTGGGCTGGCCGACTAAAATGATGGCTCGTTGACTGGATGGCTGGATGGCGAGTCTGCCCAACCATCCAGCCATCTAGACATCCACCAATCTCATGCTTCTTGGTTCCGCCAAGGCTTATTGGCTACTCAGTTGTTTTACTTAGTCCTGCCGGCCAAACAGCCACACCGCCGGCACCATCATCGCCAGCCAGAAAGCGGCCAGCACCGCCACGTCGGTGGCGATGGGGTGCAGTCGCATCATGTTCATGACAAACTCGGGCACGCTATCCCGTAGTGCCACCTGGCGGATGGGGTCCACACCGTAGGTCATAGGATTTATCTTGGCCAACCACTCCATCCACAGAGGAACACCCTGCAAGGGGAAGAAGGCCCCGCTGAGGAAGAACATCGGCATCAGCACGAAGTTCATCATCATCTGGAAGCCTTCCATGGAGCGCATGCGGGCCGCGATGAGTACACCCAGGGACGTCATCGTGGCGGCTGTCAGTAACATTAGGAGCAACAGGATCACGATCTGCGCGACGCTGAGGTGAACCCCGATTAGCGGTGCGAGCAGCAAGATGATTATCCCCTGGAGCATGGCTACGGTGCTGCCGCCGGCCACCTTCCCCAGCGCCACTGCGGTCCGGGAAACGGGCGCGACCAGAACCTCTTTCAGGAAGCCGAACTCCCGGTCCCAGACGATGGAGACGGCCGAGAAGATGGCGGTAAAGAGGACCGCCATGGCGATGATGCCGGGAAAGAGGAAGGCCGTGAAGTCGATCTGGCCGCCGCCTAGCCCGGACATGGCCGGCGATAGGCCGCCGCCAAACACAAACAGGAACAGCAGCGGCTGCCCCAGCGATGCGACGATGCGGGCGCGATTGCGCAGGAAGCGCAACACATCCCGATACCAGATGGTGTACATACCTTTCAGATTGCGTCGTAAACGATTCATGCTTTTCTCCTGTCAGGCACGGGAGTAGCGACTCCCGAAATATGATTTCTCGACCGATCCAGCCATCCAGCCATCTATCGTCGCTGTCTTCGCCACATGCGGGAGTGCAGCCGCATGCGGTCCTTCGCGCCGCCCTCTTCCTCTCGAATGGCGCGGCCGGTCAGTTTGATGAAGACGTCTTCCAGTGTGGGCCGGCGCATGTTAATGCTCAACACGTCGACAGCCGGGCCGGCGCCATTGGCCAGAACCTGTACAATCTGCGGAATGGCCTGATCCCCATGCGGCACCTCTAGGATCAATGCCTGGCCATCGTGGCGTGTCTCCGTTGCCAGAGCTTCCTGCAGCCGGACCGACGCGAGATCGTCGTCGCTGGTGCGCAGCCGCACCACGTCCCCGCCCACCATGCCCTTCAAAACCTCGGGGTCATCCAGAGCCACAATCTTGCCGTGATCGATGATGGCGATCCGGTCGGCGTGCTCCGCCTCGTCCATGTAGTGAGTGGTCAGGAAGATGGTGACGCCCTCACGATCTCGCAATGCCAGGACGTACTCCCAGATGTGCCGGCGAGTCTGCGGGTCCAGACCCAGCGTAGGTTCGTCGAGAAACAGGACGCGCGGGTGATGCAGAAGGCCCCGCGCGATCTCCAGCCGGCGCTTCATGCCACCCGAAAAGGTCTGCACCAGGCTGCTGGCGCGGTCGGTCAAATCCGCCAGCTCCAGCACTTCTAATGCGCGGTGCTGGAAGACGTCTCGCGGGACGTCGTACAGCATGGCATGGAAGCGCAAGTTTTCCATAGCAGTGAGCTGGTCGTCCAGGCTGGGGTCCTGGAACACCAGGCCGATGGATTGACGCACATCGTCCGGCTGGCGAGTGACATCGTAGCCGTTGACTGTGGCCGTGCCGGCGGTGGGACGCGCCAGGGTACACAGCATGTTGATTGTCGTGGTCTTGCCGGCGCCGTTGGGACCCAGGAAGCCAAAGATTTCCCCCTGTTCGACATCGAAAGAGACATCGTCCACGGCCACCAATTCGCCGAACTTACGCACCAAACCGTTAGCTCCAATGGCGTTCATGTTTAACCTCCGTGACAAACACCTTCTCCAATACCTCCAGGCCGGCCAGGACTTGCTCCCGCTCTTCGGAGGTGAGGCCGGCCAATCGTGCAGCCAGATTCGCCAGGCCCTCAGCGCGGAGTTCCTTCAAGACCGTACGTCCTTCGTCAGTCACACCGAGCTGAACACGCCGCCTGTCCTCGGGATCCTGGGTCCGAGTAATCCAACCGCGTTCGACCAGGATCGAAACAGTGCGGGACATGGTGGGCAGGGCGACGGCCTGGTACGCTGCCAACTCGCTAAGGGTTAACGGCCGTTTGCTCAACATGCCCAGCACTCGGTAGTGGGATACCTGAAAACCAGCGCTAGCCCGCCAACGCATGTCCGCACCCACAGACCTCATTACCGCTGGCACAATGTCCAGAATGCGCCGTGCGACTTCCTCCTCAGATCGCATAGTCCTCCCTCCGCAGATAGTTAGCCCTGCGAATAGTTAGCGGGGATAATTATATTCGTTTTGCTGATCCTGTCAAGTGCGGAGTGACCAGTTATCAGTAATCAGTAAACAGTGATCACTCATTCATGACTGATGACTGATCACTGTT
>JBHHXF010000204.1:0-6741 GCA_046756905.1 Anaerolineae bacterium
CTGAGGGCAGGCTGGGTAGTTACGTAACTTGATATTCTGGTCACTCCTGAATCTGTGCAATATATACAATGGAAATCTTCTTAATTATACAATGCAAGGTGATTATTCGGCAAATCACCGGCTCAATCATATCATACTTCTCTGCGCCGCTCAAGGGCCACGGGACGCATGCGAAAAATGGGGTCGAAGGGTTGTCGAAGGGGGCTCCTACTCGGCCGGCGCTAGACGTGGTCTTCTCTGAGTACTCCCCCAACTGGTAGATGCGCCAAGGGCTACGTTGACTAGCACTCAACTTTAGAGTACAATGTCGTTGCTTTAGTGTGTGCTTGCCGAATACTCAGAGGAGTTGACCCATGGCCGAGATGCCTCATCGAGTAGCGCTGTACCTCCAGGACAAACATCCCATCCGCGACGGCATGGAATACACCAGATATGCCGAGGTGAAAGGTTTCGAAGCTGTCTGGCAGGCCGAATCGCGACTGGTCCGTGACGCCATCGTCCCCATGGCTGCCTACGCCGCTGTCACTGAGCGCATCCAGGTGGGCAGTGGCGTCATCAACAACTGGACCCGCAATATCGGATTGTTGGCGGCCACGTTTCTTACCCTGGACGACCTGGCCCCTGATCGCATCATCTGCGGGATTGGCGCCTGGTGGGACCCGCTGGCGCGGGATGTGGGGATCGAACGTCGCAGGCCGTTGAAGGCCATGCGCGAGACGGTGGAGGTTCTGCGCCGGCTGCTCCGTCTGGAAAACGTCACCTTCGCCGGCGAATTCCACCACGTCACCGGCATTGAGCTGGATGTGGTGCATGGCCGGCGTGAACCGCGCAACGTCCCCATCTACGTCGGTGCGACCGGCCCAAAGATGATGGAACTGACAGGCGAGATTGCCGATGGGGTGGTTTTGAACTACTGTGTGCCTCCCTCGTACAACGACATGGCGTTGGAGCACCTGGAGAAGGGAGCCAGGCGGGCCGGCCGTTCCCTGGATGACATCGACCGCCCGCAACTGGTGGTCTGCTCCGTCCACGAGGATCGCGCGGTGGCCATCGAGGAGTCGAAGGAGTTGCTGACCCAGTATCTGGCCCAGCAGCCGCACATCGCCCAGGCCAGCGGGGTCAGCCAGGAGGTGGTCAGTAAGATTCAGAGCATTTTGGGATGGCCGGCCACGAAGGAGCAGATTCGCCAGGCCATGCAGTACGTGCCCGATGACCTGGTCGAGCGCATCACCGCCAGCGGCGCCCCCGAAGATGCGCGCGCCAAAGTGCAGGAATACATCGATCACGGGGCCACCTGCCCGATCCTGTATCCTTTGGGGGATCCGAAATTGATGATTGATACGTTTGGGAAGTAGCCACGAATGAATTCGCGGCGAGGAATCATCAACGTGAGCCTTTGGAAAAACTATCATACACCGAAAACGGTTGACGAAGCACTGGGCCGCCTGGCGGCGTACGCCGGCCAGGCTCGGGTCGTGGCCGGCGGGACCGACCTGATCCTGGAGATGCACGAAGGCCGGCGGCCGACGGTCCAGGCGTTGGTTGACATCACGCACATCGAGGGGCTGGATGAGATTCGCCTGGAAGATGATTGGATCACAGTTGGCGCAGCCGTGACGCACACGCAGATTGCGGAATCGCGGCTGATTCGGGAGCGGGGCATGGCGCTGGCGGAGGGATCGTCTGTGGTGGGCGGGCCCCAGGTGCGGAACGTGGGTTCGCTGTGCGGTAATGTGGCCCATGCGCTGCCGGCAGCCGATGGCACCGTGGCGCTCATTGCCCTGGGCGCAGAGGGGCAGGTGACGAATCGAGCAGGCAGTCGGTGGGTGCCGCTGTTGGACCTTTTTGAAGGCGCCGGTCAATCGGCGGTGGACTCCACCCGCGAATTGCTGACGGCCGTGCGTTTCCGGCCCACAGGCGAGCGCGAGGCATCGGCTTTCACGCGCGTGATGCGGCCCCAGGGTGTGGCGCTGCCCATGTTCGTGGTAGCGGTGATGGTGCGGCTGGACCGGACCGGCGAGCGTTTCAAGCAGAGCCGCATCTCGCTGGGTCCCGTCGCGCCGGTGCCGTATCGCTCGCGCGTGGCGGAGGAGGCGTTGCGGGGAGCGGTGGCCGGCGAAGATGCCTACCACCGGGCGGTCGAGGCTGCCCTGGCTGAATGCCACCCCCGCGCCTCGAAGTACCGCGCAACCAGCGAGTACCGCCTTGAAATGATCAAAACCCTGCTGCCGAAGGCGCTGGAGACCGCTGTGGCACGAGTGCACGGCGAAGCCTGGGCCGCGCCGAGGTTGGAATTGGCAGACAAGTACTCGTCATTCGGAAGTTGGAGAGTGAATTGAAATG
Organism: Anaerolineae bacterium; assembly: GCA_046756905.1. Taxonomy (GTDB): domain Bacteria; phylum Chloroflexota; class Anaerolineae; order Epilineales; family JAANWY01; genus JBHHTZ01. The sequence continues at coordinate 2,344 of JBHHXF010000204.1, forward strand.
GCGAAGTTGAACATGGTCGTGAACGGAGAAGAAGTCAGTGTCGAAGCCGACGGTGGGGATTTTCTGGCCTACCTGCTGCGCTACAAGCTGGGGTTGACCGGAACCAAGATTGGCTGCGACGAGGCGGAGTGCGGCGCGTGTACGGTCCTTGTCGATGGCCGGCCCGTGGATTCATGCGTATACCCGGCGCTGAAAGCCCAGGGAGCGGAGATCCAGACCATTGAGGGGCTGGCCCACAATGGCGACCTCCACCCGCTGCAACGCGCCTTCGTCGAGCGAGGGGCTGTGCAATGCGGCTTCTGCACCCCCGGTTTCATCATGACCTCCAAGGCGTTGCTCGAACGCAACCCCCTTCCGACCGACGCCGACATCAAGGCGGCGCTGAAGGACACCTACTGCCGCTGTGGCTGCTACGTCGAAATCATAGATGCGGTCCACGCGGCTGCCGGCGAACTGGCCGGCAGCGATCGAGATGGCCGGTTGCCGGTGAGCCCGAAAGCCCTGAACGTGGTGGGCCGACCCGTAGCCCGCCCAGATGCGGTTGCCAAAGTGACAGGTCAGGCCAGATTCACCGACGATTTCAGCTTCCCTGACATGTTGTACGGCGCTACACTCCGAGCGAAGTATCCTCACGCGCTCATCAAATCCATCGATGCCCACCAAGCCCAATCCCTGCCCGGTGTCCACGCCGTCCTGACCGCCGGCGACATCCCCGGTGAGAAGAACCACGGCCTCGTCTTCAACGACTGGCCGGCCCTGGCCGATGGCAAGGTGCGCTACTTCGGCGACCCGGTCGCCATCGTCGCCGCCGACGCTCAGGAGATCGCCGAGCAGGCGCTGGAGCTCATCGAGGTGGAGTACGAACCGCTCCCCGTGGTCTCGAGTCCCGAAGCTGCGCTGGCGGAGGATGCGCCACAGATTCACCCGGCCGGCAATCTGCTCAAGCACATCAAAGTCCGGCTGGGAGACGTCGAGCAGGGTTTCGAAGAGGCCGACGTCATCGTCGAGCGGGAGTACACCACGCCCATCTACGAGCACGCCTTCCTGGAGCCGGAGTGCTCCATCGGCCGCATCGCCGAGGATGGCAAGATCGAGGTCATCGTCGGCTCCCAGATTCCGTACGAAGATCGCCGGCAGGTTGCTGCCTGTCTCGGCGTGCCCGAAGAGCAGGTGCGGGTGAAGGGCGCGATCATCGGCGGCGGGTTTGGCGGCAAGGAGGACATCGCCGGCCAGATTCACGCCGCGCTGCTGGCCCAGAAGACAGGCCGGCCTGTCAAGATCCTCTACTCCCGCCAGGAATCGCTGCGCTTCCACCCCAAGCGGCACGCCACGAAGATTCGCCTGAAGACCGGTGCGCGCCGAGATGGCCGGCTAGTGGCTGTGCGGGCCGAAATCTGGGGCGATGGGGGCGCTTACGCCTCTCTCAGCGACAAGGTGATGACCCGCGCCGCCACCCACGCCGCCGGCCCCTACAAAGTCCCCAACGTCAAGATCGACTGCTACACGGCCTACACCAACAACCCGCCGGCCGGCGCTTTCCGAGGCTTCGGCGTCACCCAGTCCGCCTTCGCCGTCGAGTCCAACATGGACCTGGTGGCCGAGGCGCTGGGCATGGACCCGGTCGAGTTCCGCCGCACTAACGCCCTGCGTGTTGGCTCAACCGCCTCCACAGGCCAGGTGCTCCGGGAAAGTGTCGGCTTGGTTGAATGCCTGGACCGAGTAGAAGGAAGCATCAAGGAAATAGGGGACAAGGAAGAAGGGGAAACTGCTGATCCCAGGCTGCCGATTGTGGCTAGCGAACCCAATCTGCAATCTGCAATCTGCAATCTGCAATCGAACAGGGTTCGCGCCTGGGGCATAGCGGCGTGCTACAAAAACACAGGTCTGGGGGGTGGCGCTGCTGACAAGGGCGGCGCTGAGGTGGAGGTGTTCGAGGATGGACGGGCGGTGGTGCGGACGGCATCGGCCGAGATCGGGCAGGGATTGCCGGCGGTGCTGGCCATTGTCACGTCGGAGGAGTTGGGCATTCCCATCGACCACATCGAGGTCGCGCAGCCCGACACCGACGTGACCCCCGACGGTGGCCCGACCACCGCGTCGCGGCAGACGTACATTGCCGGCAACGCCGCGCGGTTGGCGTCGGCGCAGGTGCGGGACATTCTGGCCTGGGCCGCTTGCGAGTCGCTGGGGGCCTCGCAGCACGAGCTGGAGTTCCGCGACGGCTACGTCTATGCCGACGGGCGCTCCATGTCGATTGGGGAAGCGGTGCAGTTGGCGCGGGAGGGTGGCCGGCCGGCCCTGGCCCGTGAAGTCTTCCAGGCTCCGGAGACCCAACCCCTGGGGACGGGCGGTGACATGCACGTGGCATTCTCCTACGGTGTCCAGGCCGCTCAGGTCGAGGTCGATCTGGAAACCGGCGAGGTCGTCGTGCTGAGAGTGGTCAATGCCCACGACATCGGTCGGGTGATCAACATGCTGGGGCTCCTGGGCCAGATTCGGGGCGGCATTATCATGGGGCTGGGCATTGCACTGACCGAGCGCTTCCCGGTGGAGAATGGCATCCCCTTCTGCAACACGTTCTCGAAGTACAAGATGCCCGGCATTCGCCACACGCCGGAGATCGTCACTCACCTGGTGGAGCACGAGGTCTCGTCCGGGCCGTACGGCGCCAAGGGCGTGGGCGAGATCGCCAGCATCGCCACGACGCCGGCCATCACCAACGCCATTTACAACGCCGCCGGCATCCGCGTCTACGACCTGCCGGTGGACCAGGATTGGATGCTGCGGCAGTTGAAGACTCCATCGTCGAGCGCCGTGGCGAAGGCTCACCATTGACGGTCGCCCCTACCGTGTTGGATTCGCTCGGGGAGCGTGCTATAATCTCTATAGTTTTCATGTTGAAAGGTTCGGTTGTGAGGAGGCCATTCATGCCGACGGAACTGAGCGACAAGGAGAAGGGTCTACTGCGGGTGTTGCAGAAGAAGGGGCCGGCGCTGCCCCTGGAACTGGCGACGCGCACTCTGTCGTTCCCCGACGAGGTATCTGAGTACATTCGCGAGCTGGCCGCCAAGGGGCTGATCGAGATCGAGCCTCTGGCGCGGGGAAACACGGGCGGCGAACTGGTTTTCCTGAGCGAAAAGGGTGAGAAACACCTGGTTTACCAGGAAGTTGAAGAAGCTCCTGCCTGATGTGACCGGCACTCCTGAAGTGCCGGTCACGTGTTAAGGTCTTGTACAATGCCCGGCACAACAGCCCTGATCTACCATGAACGCTATAGTGGTCGCGGCACCTCGCCCATCTCCCAGGCCTGGCTGCGGTATCAGGAGACCTGGGACCTGGCGGAGGACCTCGACATGTTTGCTCATGGCCTGCTCCACCTCCGACCCGAGCCGGCCACGGACGAAGATCTGCTGCGGGCCCACACCCCCGGCTACCTGCAGCTCGTGAAAGAGGCGGACGAGCGCGGTTACGGCTTCCTGGACTACGGCGACACGCCGGCCTACCCCGGCGTCGATCTGCGCTCGCGGCTGGCGGTGGGCGGGACGCTGCTGGCGGCGCGGCGCATCGCGGATGGGTCTATCAGCCACGCCTTCAACATGGCCGGCGGGCTGCACCACGCGCGCTCGGACCGGGCCGGCGGCTTCTGCGTCTTCAACGACATCGTGATCGCCGCCCGCAGCCTGCGCGACGAGGGCTTTGAGCGGGTCGCCATCGTGGACATCGACGGCCACCACGCCGACGGCACGCAGGCTCTGCTGTACGAGGAGCCGATTCTGAAGATCTCCTTGCACATGTATGACCGCATGTTTTACCCCGGTACCGGTGGCATTGACGAGATCGGACGCGGTCCTGGCGAGGGGTACAGCGTGAACGTTCCCCTGCGCCGGCGTACTGGTAATGTGGCGTACCTGCAGGCGTTCGAGGAAGTAGTCGTTCCGCTGCTGCGGGGCTATCAGCCCCAGTTCCTCATCAGCCAGTTCGGCGTGGACGCCCACTACCAGGACCCGCTGGTAGGCCTGTGGCTGACTACAGAAGCGTACCGCGAGATCGCAGAAACGTTACATAATCTGGCACACGAGTTGTGTGAGGGCCGGCTCCTGGTGTTGGGGGGTGGGGGCTATGATCCGCGCAACGTAGCCCGCTGCTGGACAGTCATGTTGGGCGCCATCTCCGGCGCCGTGCCGGCGTCGTCGCGGGCGAACTTCGAGGCGTTGTTCGACGGGGAGGGGCCGGCAACCGACCGGCGGGCCACGGAACAGGTGCAGAAGGTGATCCAGGAAGTGAAGCGTCGCATCTTCCCCCTGCACGGGTTATAGGATACTGGGTATTGGATACTGGGTATTGGATATTGAAGGCCCTCAATACCCAATACCCAATATCCAGTCTCCAATATCTACG
>JBHHXF010000205.1:0-6723 GCA_046756905.1 Anaerolineae bacterium
GCCTCAGTCTGGCGCTGCTGGCTTTTCTCTTAACCAGGGTTGACCTGCAGGCGACCCTGGCAGCGTTTCGGGAGGCAGAAGCGCGCTATCTTCTGGCAGCCCTGGCGCTGTATCTGGTCGGCGTCCCTCTGCGTGCCTACCGTTGGCATGGGTTGCTGTCCGCTCTCCATGTTGTTGTCCCCGTGCGCCGGCTAACGTCCCTGTACTTTGTCGGCACCTTCTTCAACAACCTCCTTCCCACCGGCGTCGGGGGCGATGTAATCCGGGCTTATGAGCTGAGCAAGGATGGTGCTGGGCCGGCTGTCGCCGCCAGCACGGTGTTTGCGGACCGGGCTACCGGCCTGTTGGTTCTTCTGGCGATGGCCATGGTTAGCACGCTGTTCGGCTATCGCCTTGTGAGCCCAAATCTCGTCCTGGTAATCGCCGGCGTCGCCCTAGGAAGCTTTGCCGGCGTCGCCCTGCTCCTCTGGGATGATCTGTGGCGCCAGGTGGGCCGGCGGCTCCCAGGGCTGCGCCAGTTGCTGGCCCGAAAAGGGATCACAGACTTTTATCGGTTCTTACAGATCTATCGTGGTAGAGCCATTGTCAACGCTTTGCTCATTTCCCTGATTTTCAATGTCGTGTTGATCGCCGTCAATGAACTCATCGCTCTGTCGATGGGGGTGAGGGTTTCGCTGTGGTACTTCCTATTGTTTATACCTCTCATCTCCTTCTCGCTGGTGCTACCCGTTTCCGTCAGTGGTCTGGGTGTGCGCGAGAGCGCCTACGTGCTGCTGTTCAGCCAAGCGGGAGTCGGAGCACCCCTGGCCCTGGCCATGTCCCTGGCCTTCTACGTGCTGAATGTCGTCACCGGGCTCATCGGCGGCGTCATTTATGCGTTGCAGGGGCTCGACAGGCAATCTTTGCCCTCGTGATGGATTTATCTGTTGTCATCCCCGTTTACAACGAGGCGGAGAACATACCTGCTCTGTTCTCTGAACTGAAAAGCGCCTTGGAGGGACTGGACAGTTCTTACGAAATCATCGTCGTGGACGACGGCAGCCGCGACGAAAGTTTCGAGTTGCTCAGGGGCTTGCATGAGCAAAACGAACACATCAGCGTGGTTCGTTTGCGCCGTAACTTTGGCCAGACGGCTGCCTTCGCTGCTGGCTTCGCCCTGGCGCAAGGGGACGTCGTCATCACGCTGGACGCTGACCTCCAGAACGACCCGGCGGATATTCCGAAAATGCTTGAAGTCATCAACCAGGGTTACGATGTCGTCAGCGGCTGGCGGGTGAACCGCAAAGATCCCTTCCTGACCCGCCGCTTGCCCTCAATGATTGCCAATCGGCTCATCTCGGACGTCACAGGCGTCCATCTGCACGACTACGGTTGCTCGTTGAAGGCATACCGGCGCGATGTGGTGAAGGGGATCAATCTGTATGGTGAGTTGCATCGTTTCATTCCGGCCATGGCAAGCTGGCTGGGTGTCTCCATGATGGAAGTGCCGGTCAATCACCGCGCGCGGCAACACGGGCAGTCGAAGTACGGTCTTTCGCGCACGTTCAGGGTGTTGCTGGATCTTCTCACGGTTCGCTTCCTACTGAGCTACTCCACCCGGCCGATTCACATCTTCGGTGGACTGGGGTTGCTTGGCTTTGGTGCGGGCACGGTGCTGGGGCTGTATCTGACTTTGGTTAAGCTGGTCCTACACCAGGACATCGGTGGCCGGCCATTGCTCTTGCTCGCCATTCTCCTCATGGTCGTGGGGGTGCAGTTGGTGAGCATGGGCTTGCTGGGGGAGCTGGTCGTGCGCACCTATCACGAGACCCAAGACAAGCCAATCTATGTCGTGCGCGATGTTCTCGGCAGACGTAGTAACGACTTCAGTCGTTTAACCGAGTCGAACGACTGAAGTCGTTACTACGAGACCGTTATGATGTTTCGTGAGCGTAGTGGCGACTTCAGTCGTTTCGCTGGCTCCCTATTGCTGGTGCTCCTGATCGCCGGCATCCTGCGTCTGGGCTGGCTGGACCTGGTCCAATTCAACCTTGACGAGGTCAAGCATCTGGACCGAAGCCTGGCTGTCCTGACCGAAGGGAAGCCGGCCCTGGTGGGATCCCCGTCGTCCGTTGGGCCGGCCAAACCACCACTAATGGTCTATCTTCTGATCCCTCCCCTGCTCATCTCCCGCGATCCCTCGGTGGCCACCGGCTTCGTTGCCCTGCTGAATGTAGGCGCGGTGATCGGCTGCCTGTGGCTGGCATGGGAGTACTTCGGGCCGGTGGCCGGCCTGGTTGCCGGGCTGCTCTTCGCTACCAGCCCCTGGGCGGTTCTCTTCTCACGCAAAATCTTCACCGCCGATCTGATCCCACCCTTCACCACGCTATTCTTCATTTCGCTGTTCGCTGCGTTCGTCCAGCGGAAGCAGCGTCACATCGTCCTGGCCTTCTTCTGGCTTGCCTGTTTGCTTCAGATCACATTCTCAACCGCGCCCTTCGTTCTGCTGATGGTTTTGCTGCTGATCGTTTATCGGGATCGAGTTCAGCGCAGGTTCCTTGCCAGCGGCCTTGTCGCTGGCGGGCTTCTTTTCGCCCCGTACGTCTATTACGAACTGACTCACGGCTTCGCCAATCTGAATGGCTTGCTGCAAGCCTCCGCCGGCCCCAGCCAAATCGACCGGCTGGCCGTTCAATACGCGTTGAGCCTGATTTCTGGGAACAACCTGCACGCTCTGGCCGGCAAATCGGCCGCGACGTTCATCAACCAACGCCCGGATTTCACGTGGCTGGACCAGGTGGAAACACTGCTTTTCCTGGGCGGGACTGTCTATCTCCTGTTCGTGATCGCCAGGCGTGTCCCTCAGCAGCGCCGCAACGACATTCGCGTCCATGGAGAAACTACCCCCTTTGTTCTGCTGCTGGGGTGGATTCTGGTGCCGGTCCTTTTCAACCTGCGTCATTCTGTCGAGTTGTACCCTCACTACTTCACACTCCTTTATCCGGCCCCCTACATCATCATTGGCATCCTCGTTGCCCGTGTGGCACAGTTTGTGCAACAGCCGCCGGCCCTGGCCGCTGTCCCCATTTTGCTGATCCTGATCATCGTCACATGGCAGGCATATTCAGTCGCTTTGCTGTACGATTTCGTTCAGGCGCACGACACCACGGGTGGTTACGGTGTACCGCTCCGGTTCTGGAAGGCCACGACTAATTTGGTCAAGCGAGAGGCTCAAGCGTGGGGGCTTCGGGACGTTGTGGTTGTGACGGAGGGCAACGAGCCGGCCTACGACCCCATGCCGGCCATTCTTGGATACCTGCTCCGCCCGGATCTGGAACCCCGCTTTCTAGGCTCGCAGGCGGTTCTGCTACCCCAATCCCAAGACCTGCTTTACCTGACGACGGTTGAAGATGCCTGGCTCGAGAGATATCTGGCAAGATTCGGGCGACGCTTGCAGACCCAGCCACTCCCCGGCGATAAGCGGAGCGCACGGGTATACCTCCTGACAGAGCGTCTGTTGGATGAACTGGCGGCCATCCCGCAGCACGCTGAGCAGGCGGTATATCAGAATGGCGTGCGTCTCTGGGGATATGACCTACCAGGCCAGGTAGCGGCCGGCCAAAACGTTCCCCTGACCCTGTTCTGGTCGTTCGACGCTCTGGCGGCACCCGATCAGGACGAATCTTACAGTGTGTTCAACCACTTCGTCGATTCGGCCGATCACCGCTGGGCACAGAATGATGGTCTGGCTTTTCCCCGCTATGCATGGCGCAATGGCGACGTGCTGGCGCTGGGATACAACATTTTCTTGCCTGATGACATTCCAGCCGGCGATTATTGGGTGTTAACGGGCATTTACTCGCTCAACGATGGTCATCGGGTCCTTGTCAACCGCGTGGGCCAGCCGGCCGGCGATTCCGTACCGCTTGGTGTGGTGCGCGTGCAGTGAGTTTTTGGGGCCAATGCTATCAAGTTTGACCCCACTACTGCATCTATGGTACTTTTGACAGCGTGAAAGTTCCTGACAAGTGGTTTCGCTATCTCCTGGTTCTCATCGCCTTCGCCGTGCGCATCTTCCACATCACCGAGCAGAGCATATGGCGAGATGAAGGTGTCAGCTTCTACCTGGCGGCATCGGATATTCCCGCCATCCTTGCCGACCGGGCCAGCAACGTACACCCACCTCTGTACTTCATTCTACTTCACTTTTGGACCAGGTTCGCCGGATTCAGCCCGCTGAGTGGACGCTTTTTTTCGCTCTTTTTCGGCGTGCTCCTCGTCCCCGCGTCATACTTCGTGGCACGCAAAGTGTTCGGGATCAGGACAGCCCTGATGACGATGGCTATCGTTACCTTCAGCCCACTTTATGTTGTATACTCGCAGGAGACGCGCGTATACAGCATGTTGCCATTGTTGTACCTGTTTCTCATCTATCGGTTATATCAACTGGCGCGGGGAGAGGGACTCCGATGGAGACACTGGATCGAATTGGCGGTCGTGGAGGGACTGTGTCTGCACCTTCACTACTTCTCAATCTTCGCTGTGGCCTATGTGAATCTGTTCCTGGCTGCGCTGTGGCTGAAAACGCGCGAAGCCATCAGCCTGCGCCGCTGGCTTTCCAGCCAACTCCTGGCCCTCCTGTCCTCCGTGCCTTGGGCCTGGATGGTCATCAGAAGTTGGATGGCTAAAGGCTTACAACAGCGCTACCTCGACAGCTATGGCTCTGGATATGACCCTTTCGAGTTAACCGCTACCCTCTGGCACTTCTCCAACGGGGGTAAGGATCTTCGAGACTATGGCCTCTTCACTGCCCTGTCCTCCCTGCTAGCAGTGGCCCTCTTCGCAACCCTGGTGTGGTCCCTCAGAACGGACAAGCGGCGGCGCGAGACTCTGATTACGCTTTGCCATTGGATAGTCCCTCTGATTTTGGCCTTCATTGTTTGGTGGTGGAGGCCGTTGTTCCACACCAGGTATATCTTGATGTTTACGGTGCCGCTTTTCGTCCTTCAGGGCCAGGCCATAGTCACATCCCTGGAGATGAGCCGGCCGGCCTGGCTGACCGGCGTGTCTCTGGCCGGGGCCTTATCAGCCACCTTTGTAGTCGGGATGGGAATCGCCTATTTCAACGCCGGCTATTTCAAGGACGATGTGCGAGGGATGGTCCAATACCTGGAACCTCTAAGCACTGCCGACGACGTCATCATCGTCCACCCTCTGGATTACTCTATAGACTACTACTACGCTGGCGACGCGAACATAGCGATGATAGACACTGATACCGATGAGCACGAAATAGCCTCGATCGAGGAAGCCGTGCGAGGGAAACAAAAGGCATTCGTCGCCTGGCCATTTGGTACACTGGCCGGCTGGCGAGGTCTGGTCCCGTTCTGGCTGGAACTGAATGGGAGGCTGGTGGATTGGGAGCGATTCCGAGGCTACAGCCTGAAGATCTATGAACTGGAGCAGCCCATCAATTCTCCACAGGTCAAGCCGCTCGCGGCCGACTTCGGCGACGTGCGCCTTACAGGGGCCTTCTACCAGCGCGAGGTAGAGGCCGGCACCGCCATCTGCCTGGCGCTGCGCTGGCGATTGGCCGCGGCCGCCGACACAGCCTACAAAACGGTGGTCATTTTGTGGGACGAAGCAGGGCGTCGTCTTTCGAGCGCTGATGTACTTCTGGTAAATGAGCAGAGTCTATCGACTGACCGCTGGGCTCCTGGCGAAGAGGTCATTAACTACTACATCGTGCCTATTCCCCTCGGCACACCCCCGTTACCCTACCGCATCTCGGTCGGCGTTTATGATGCAGCCACCTTGAAGCGGCTGGATATTCTGGACGCCGGGAACCCGGCCGGCCAGGATTTCACCCTGGGCCAGACCAGGCTGACGAAAGGGCGGGATTTCGAGCACGACCCCTATGGTACACGCCGGCAACTCTCATTGGAGATGGTGGACCGGCCCGAGGTAGCCGCTGGGCTGGCGCTGGAAGGCTTTGCCATTGACGAGCGCCAGCCGGCGAGACAGATCAGCGTCACATTGCGGTGGCGATCTCTAAGGGACGGCCTTCCACGCTACATTCCCCGCCTTCGCCTTCGCCTTCGCCAGGACGATGATACCCTGGCCGACATCGGAAGCTCCCTCTTCGAGGAGCAGTACCCGACAACCGAGTGGGGCCGGCAGGAGTTGGTCTTTGAGCAGCGGGAGCTGGTGTATCCACCGGCCGCCGGCCATGCTGTCCTGGAGGTAGAGACTCAGGGTACAGTTGTCCGCCTGGCCGAGGTGGAGCTAGAGAAAACCCAGTTATCGTTCGAGGTACCACCGATGCAGCACCAGATGGGAGTAAACATCGGCGGCTTCGCCGAACTACTGGGCTATGACCTGGACACAACCGATGTAACCGCCGGCGATAAGGTGCGACTGATTCTCTACTGGCGAGCTATCAATGAAGAACCCCCGACCACCAACTACACCGTTTTCACTCACCTCCTGAGCGAGGATGGCAAGCTGATCGGCCAGCACGACGGGATGCCAGCCGGCGGGAATCGGCCCACAATGAGTTGGGCGCCCGGGGAGGTGATCGTTGACGTGCACGAGATAGAATCCAGAGATCGGGAGTACAGCGGGGACGCCAAAGTCGAGATCGGACTATACGACTCAATCACCATCCAGCGGATCTCCACAGAGGATGGACGCGATCACATCATCCTCCCGTCCCAGATCGCCGTCAAACCTTCCGGCAATGAG
>JBHHXF010000206.1:0-6674 GCA_046756905.1 Anaerolineae bacterium
CTATCGCTATCGCTAGAACTCGAATGCTCGCGGCCGGCGCATCACGATGCTCTGCACCAGCCCCAACCCGATCAACAAGGTCATCAATGAGCTGCCGCCGTAGCTGAAGAAGGGCAGCGGCATCCCCGTAGCCGGCACCAGGTTGATGTTAACGCCGATATTGATGAAGGCCTGGAACAGAATAATCGTTGAGATACCCACCGCGATCAGCCGGCCAAAGTCGTCTCGGGCCAGATTCGCTGCGCGAATGATTCGCAAAATCAGGAATGCCAGCAATGCGAAGAGAACCAGCGCTCCCACAAACCCCAGTTCCTCTGCCAGCACGGAGAAGATGAAGTCGGTGTGACGGACACGCAGAAAGCGAAGCTGACTCTGGGTGCCGCTGGCATACCCGCGGCCGAGCCAACCACCGGACCCCACCGCAATCAGGGCCTGTGTCACACTGAATCCCAGCCCTAAGGGATCGCGGGTAGGGTCCAGAAACAGCACAATCCGGTCTTGCATGTAGCCCTGTAGCTTTGTAAGGGCCAGCGGCAACGCCACGCCGGCGCTGAGTCCCAGCAGCCCCAGGTGGAAGATCCGCATGCCAGCCACAAACGCCATGACGAACCATATCACCAACATACTGAACGCTGTCCCCAGGTCCGGCTGCTGGAAGATGAGTCCCATCGGGATCAGCGCCAGGCCCAACGAGAGCAGAACATGGTGCAGCCGGCGCATGTCGTTGTCGGCCATGTATTTTGCCAGGCCGATAACCACCAGCAGCTTGGCAATCTCCGAGGGTTGCACCGGCAGGAAGCCAAAACTCAGCCACCGCTGGGAACCACCTGAGACAGCGCCAACTCCCAGTACCACCAGCAGCAAGCCGATCGCGGCGGCGTACGCGAGCCAACCCAGGGTGCGAAAGAAGCGATAGTCCATCGCTGCGACGAAAAACAGGATCAAGATGCCGGCCAGGGTATATGCCACTTGCCGGCCGGCACAGGGCAAAGTACCGGGGCATGCGCTGTTGGCCCACGGATCGGCGCTATAGATCATCGCCACACCGAAACCGATGGTGATGACCACAGTGATCAGTAAGAGCCAGTCAAAATCACGCCACAAGGAGCGTTGCATAGTCCTTCAAGAACTACAAACCCTCTGATCAACTCCGGTATCGGGATAGAAAATGGCCGGCGTTCGTCGTTGGTCGTTCGTCTCCTGAGCGGCGATCAATCACACGCCTCTGTCGCCACCGTTACGACGGATCGGCTTCAGAGGAATATCGGCCACCAGCCGGCTCCTGCCATCGTCGTCTGCTAACGACAGCTCGACGTGGCGCTTGTCTACCTCGATGTGCTTAGAGATACCGCTGATGATCTCGTCCTTCAGTGTTTCAAGCAGACCCGGCGCTATACGCGCCCGGTCGTACACCAAGACAACCTGCAATCGTTCTTTCGCGATCTCCCTGCTTGTAACTCCCTGTCGTCCAAAGAGTCGGTCCCAGAAACTCATTACTCACCCCCTGGTGCTCGAAATACGTCCAACAGCCGCTCGATGAACGACGGCGGCGCCTTCAACTCCATGAATGGCACCTCCTCGCCCATGAGCCGGCCCGCGATGTGGCGGAAAGCTTGGCCGGCCGCTGATCCGTTCAGCAAGGCTACTGGACGTCCTTGGTTGGTGGAGACGATGATTTGCTCGTCTTCCGGTACGACACCGATCAGTTCAATGGCGAGGATGTCCATGACATCCCGCGTGTCCAGCATATCGCCGCGCTGGACCATCGCCGGCTTCAGGCGGTTGATGACGAGTCGCGCTGGGCCTTTCTCTTCCGCTTCAACCAGGCCAATGATGCGATCAGCGTCGCGGACAGCCGAGACCTCAGGGGTCGTGATGATGACAACATCATCTGCTGGCGCAACGGCATTGCGATAACCCTGCTCTATGCCTGCTGGCGAGTCAATCAGGATAAAGTCGACCAACTCCCGAAGATCATCGCACAACTCTCGCATCTGATCTTCGGAAACGGCCGTCTTGTCCCGGGTCTGAGCTGCTGGCAGCAGGAAAAGCTCGGGCAGGCGCTTATCGCGGATCAAGGCCTGCTGCAGGCGGCAATGGCCCTCGACGGCGTCTACCAGATCGTAGACGATTCGGTTCTCCAGCCCCATGACGACGTCCAGGTTCCGAAGTCCGATGTCCGCGTCGACGACGGCGACCCGCATCCCGCGCTGAGCCAAGGCGACACCCAGGTTGGCAGTCGCCGTCGTCTTGCCAACCCCACCTTTACCCGACGTGATGGTGATCACTCGTCCAGGCATCTTATCCTCCTCTCTCTATGGAGATTGGATATTGGAGATTGGAGATTGGAGATGGAAAGTACTAATCTCCAGTCTCAGTAGATCCAGATTTGAGGAGTTCGGCACGTACGCGTGCCTCACTCCTCGAAAATTGGATCTACTGAGTCTCCGATCTCTAGTGTTCCCAACTTTCTACAACTATCTGTCCGTTTTCCACGCGAGCCATTTCTGGCCGCGGTTGAGTCGTTTCATCTTCGGGTGGGCGGGCGATCTGGTTGCCAATACGAAGCTGAATGGGCGCCAGGGAAAGGGCGCAGACAAAGGCATGGTTGTCTCCCAACGCGCCGGCATGGACCATCCCCCGCAGGTGTCCCCACACAACGACATCGCCGCCGGCCACGACTTCGGCTCCCGGATTCACATCACCGACAATGACCACCGAGCCAGGGTGAAGTACGCTCTGACCAGATCGCAGCGTTCGGCGTACAACCATACCGTCCATCGTTTCAGCCGGGCGTGGAGGGGGCTGGGGCTGCGGTAGGGCTGTATCAAATCCCAGACGCTGAGCAGCCCGGCGCGTTTCCGCCGACTGGCTGAGGACCGTGGTCAAGGTCATCCCTTGCTGGTCGAGTAAAGAGATGATTGTCTCCAGCTCCTCAGTCTCAAGAGCGCGCTCGCCGAGTTGGAGCATCGCCTGACCGCCGGCGAAGAAGGCGGCAGCCTGGGCAAGGTGTTCCTCCAGGTCAACCACCAGGTCGTCCCAGTCGTCGTCACCCAGGATGACAAGCAGCCCGTCCTTTGTGCCTTTGATCGTTACAGGATTCTCCGTCATCTCAGTGGTTAGTGGTTAGTGGTTAGGAATCAGTGGTCAGAATTTGTCCACTGATTACTGATCACTGTTTACTGATTACTGACCGTCGGCGTGGGCGGCGGTTGCCAGGCCGGCAGCCCGTAATATGTGCGAATGATGTCTGCGGCGATGGGGGCCGCCACCTGCGAACCCTCGATCACCTGCCCGACGCCGTGTCCATCGACGAACACGACAACCGCGATCTCAGGGGTCTCGAACGGGGCAAATGCCACGAACCAGGCATGGGTCGGCAGGTTGTCGTCTTCATCGCGCAAACAATCGGTGCCGGCCTCGTTGGGCTGACAGAATTCGGCTGTGCCCGTCTTGCCGGCCACGCGCACCTCTTCGGGCAGATGGGTCCAGGCCGGCTGGGCCGTTCCAATGGTTACGGCCTGGCGCATCCCCTCGCGAACAATAGCCAGGTAGGCTGGATTTACTGGAACCTCGCGAATCACCTCAGGCTCAATACTCTCAAGGATTTTTCCCTGGGAATCGACGATCCGCTGCACCAACTGTGGGCGATATAGGGTGCCGCCATTGGCAATGGTGGACACCATGCTGAACATCTGGAGCGGTGTTGCCAGTACGTCACCCTGACCTATGCCCATGTTGTAGGTGTTACCGGTGGTCCACACGCCACCCTCTGCGCCAAATCGGAGTCGCTTCCACTTGGGCGTTGGCACGAGGCCGTCCGCTTCACCCGGCAGATCAATCCCAGTCGGTGCCCCAAGGCCGAAGAATTCAGCATACTGGGCCAGACGATCGACGCCCAGACCGCGAAAGTCCTCAAATCCGCCGGCCACTTCATAGAAGAACACATCACACGACTGGGCGATAGCACCCACGATGTTCAGTTTGCCGTGCCCGGATTGAAGCCAGCAGTAGAAAGGCTGCGCCAGGTCGAGATCGTCAGGGAAATACTCATTCTTCACCAGTATAACACCGGGGTCATCGATCAGAGTATTGGGCGCGACAACCCCCTCCTCCAGAGCGGCCGCGGCCGGAATCAGCTTGAAAGTTGAGCCAGGCGGGTAGAGGCCGGCGATGGCGCGCCCCAGCAGGGGATTGAAAGGCGCATTGGTCAACATTTCCCAGTCCTGGGCCGCGATACCGCCGGCAAACAAGTTGTCGTCGTAGCTCGGCAGTGAGACCATCGCCAGGATTTCACCGGTATTCGGATCACCCACGATCGCAACAGCAGAGGTTGCCCCAATCTTCAGCAACGCCTCGTTCAAGATCTTTTCGACCTCACGTTGCAGTTGGGCGTCTACAGCCAGGTGTAGATTATTGCCTGGGATTGGCTCAATCGGATCTCCGATGGTGCGAAGTACGCGGCCCAGCACATCTATCTCAACGAACCGTTGCCCTTTCTCGCCACGCAGGGCATCCTCGAAGGTGTATTCTATGCCGGCCAGGCCAATCCGGTCATCTGGATCGTAGTCCTGTTCCGCATACAGATCGGCCCACTCCCGGGGAATCGGTCCCATATAGCCCAGGATGTGGGACATGAGTGCGCCGGTCACATATTCTCGAATGGGCGCCGTTTCGACCCGAACGCCGGGCAGGGATAGATGAGCCTCTTCAATTATCAGCGCAATGTCACGCGGAACGTTAGCTTTGACCAGTACGGGAGCGTACGGATCGTGCTCCATACCCACCTCGACGATCTCTCGAATGCCTGCTCCTGGTCCTGTCGAGGGGCCGGATGATGACACAGTGTCACTGCCGGCAGACTGACTGTTAACCGGAACCCCTAAGAGGTTGGAGAGTTGGATGTAGACACCCCGCGCCTGGTCGTCAGGCAGATCGGCCGGCACGATGCTGACAGCGAAGCTGGCCTTGTTGCGGACCACAATCTCACCGTTGCGGTCGTATATGACGCCGCGCGGCGCATCGATGTCTTCGACGCGAAAGCGATTGGTATCGGCTTGCAGCCGGTACTGGTCACCCTGGGCAATCTGAAGCTGCCACAACCGGCCGGCCAAAAGGATGAACACGATAATGACCACTGTCCGAAAGACCAGAAGCCGGCCCGATGCACCGTTCTGATCCTGGTTGCGAGGTGGCCGGGGGAAGGGGTCTCGGAGTTCCATGGCTGGCTACATGCTCACCTGAGGTTGGGCAGCGAGCCGGTGGACACGACGCAGAGGCAGGTAGAATAGTGGTAGTATCAACACATTCAGCAACACAGTCGGAAGTATCACATGCAAGAGGGCTGACTCCCAGAGCACCGACTGGCCGAGGAGTTGCAGCAAAAGGAGGATGACCGCGTTGTAGAGCAGCGTCGCGACTAAAACAACGAAGGCCGGCAGTAGGAAGTTGGCTCGGAAGACATTAATCTCGCCCAAACCCGATAGATAGCCCACCAGCAGGAGGGACAGAGTGATGACGCCGAACGGAGCGCCGGATAGGAGGTCCAGCATGACCCCACCGGCGAAACCCCACACCGCCCCTTCTCTCCCTCCTCGGAGTAAAGCCCAGGATACCACAGTCAGCAGCATGAACTGCGGTCTCCCACCCATGATCGATAGGTGAGGGGCCAACGTCATTTGGATGAGAGCGATGCCGGCCAGTAGAAGTACAGCTAGATACGGGCTCATTGGACGTCTGTCGTGTGTCGATGTGCCATGTGCCACGAGTGTACACAACACGCTGGACCCTACCTATCACTCGGTTGCCACGGCTATTGTACGTCGTTGTAATCCGTCGGTTGAAAATCAGTGATAACGGATACAATCTCCAGTGCGCCGAAGTCGGCCGCCGGCCACAGATCAGCCGTCTGGAACGGGTCAACATCCCGTTTGTGGACCGTCGTCACCTGTCCGATTGCCAGCCGGCGAGGAAAGTTGCCGCCATAACCCGATGTGATTACGATGTCGCCGACATGAACTTCGACGTCGGGGGGGATTCGGGTCATGCGAAGCGAGCCATCAACCGAGCCGGTCACAATGCCTGTCGCGCCGGAACTTTGAATTCGTGCGTTCACCTTGCTGCTTGAATCTACAATAAGCAAGACGCGTGACGCATGCTCCCCCACCCTGACGACCTGTCCCACGAGAGCGCCGGCCCGTGTGGCGGGCATGCCAGGCTGCACTCCATCGCTAGCCCCCACATCGATGATGATAGACGCAAGTGTAGCGATGGGACCCTGACCTACGACCTGGCCGCCCAGAATGTCGGCGGCGCGGATGTCGAAGGAGGGGTTTGTACGCTTAAATTGCAGTTCCTCCCGCAAGGCGCCGATTTCTCGCGTCTCGTCCGTCAGCTTAACGTTTTCGATCATGAGTTGGTCGACCAACTCACGGAGTGCTTTGTTCTCATCTTGGAGACTGTCAAGATGGCGAGCTGTTTCGACAATCCTGTTAACCCGGTCTGTAGCCCGGTCGACAACCCGCTGAGCCGGCACTGCCGCGTCCAGTACGACGCGCTCCACCGGCGCTAGAGCCTCCGTTCTATGCAGAGCAAAGCCAACGAGGCTCAGACCGATCAGGATGAATAGAATTGTTGAGTCGCTTGCACGCTTCAAATCGTCACCTTCCCAGCAC
>JBHHXF010000207.1:0-6669 GCA_046756905.1 Anaerolineae bacterium
TATGCCTGCTCGGCCACTTGCCGATAGACTGCTACTGTCTCCTCAGCCATTCGTTCCAGCGAGAATTTGCTGGCCTGTTCAAACCCGCGCTGGCGATAGTCGGCCCGGAGATCTTCATCGGCTAACAGCCGGCCTATAGCGGCCGCCCAGCCCTCCACGTCCTCCGGGGGAACCAGCCAGCCGGCATCGCCAACCACCTCGGGCAGCGACGACACATCGGACACAATGGTTGGCGTCCCAACGGTCATAGCTTCCAGTGGGGGAAGCCCAAAGCCCTCGTAGAGCGCCGGGTGGACGTGGACTGTTGCCGCGTTGTAGATGAGAATAAGATCGTCCTGAGGAACACGGCCGATGAATCGCACATCCTTTTCGAGGTTGAGCTCAGAGACCAGGGAGAACACCTCGTCGAACTTCCAGCCGCGTTTGCCAACAACCACCAGCGGGGCCAACGGGCCGTGGCGATCCAACAGAATCCGCTGAGCGCGAAGTAGGGTTGGGATATTCTTTCTCGGTTCGATTGTGCTCACAAACAGAACAAATCTCTCGGGCAGGTTGTATTTCTCACGAACCTGTGCCAGAATTTGTGGGGAGTCGATGGGCCGGAATGCAGGTTCGGCGGCTTCGTAGATGACTGTGATACGGTCAGCCGGCACACCGAGCAGGTTCATGGTGTCCCGTCGCGTGCTGTCGGACACGACAATGATATGATCGGTCCGGTGGACAGCCTGGTCAATCTGCCCGTAGTACCGGGC
Organism: Anaerolineae bacterium; assembly: GCA_046756905.1. Lineage (GTDB taxonomy): Bacteria > Chloroflexota > Anaerolineae > Epilineales > JAANWY01 > JBHHTZ01. The sequence goes on from JBHHXF010000207.1 coordinate 753, forward strand.
AGCGTCCTGCGTCAGGAATTGGGGATAACGCAGAAAGTGGAGGTCGTGAATTGTGATGACCGAACGTGCGTTGCGCCAAAACGGCGGCACGAAGTCCGGGCTGTGAAGCAGGTCGACGTTGGTGAGAGCGATCTCAACCGGAAGAACCCACTGTTCCAGCCGGTGGTGGCTGGGGGTCCAGAGACTGCGCCGTTGAAACCGACGGCTGTTTGCCATAACTGCCGCATCCTTGCGGCTCTGAAATAACACGAACTCCTCGGGACCGTAGAAACCGGTCAGACCTTTTACGAGGCGGCGGATGTATTGCCCGATGCCGGCCTCCGTGTAGTAGATCATCCGAGCATCGATGCCGATGCGCATAGAACTCCCTAACTTCGCATAGCTTTGTCGGTGAGCATTCCTTGATTCTATTATACTGCTGAGATTTCACCTGGTCAAACGCCGGCGGCGCTGGTGGGTATTGGATATTGGATATTGGATATTGGATTGGTCCGGCAACTGTCCAATACCCAATACCCAATACCCAATACCCAATACCGAGCAAGTTGCATCAGACTCGCCTACACTGTATAATGTCAACAGCCGCCCCTGCTGTCAGCCAATGAAGGAGATGGGATTTATGATACGGGTAGCATTCCAGGAGCGCATAGATGAAGTGATGGGAAACCTGTTAGCGATGGGGAACCTTGTGGACACCGCCATCGCGCGTGCAGTCCAGTCGTTGGCGGAGCGGGACGCGGAGCTGGCACAGCGAGTGATTGCCGACGACCGGCGCATAAACCAGGCCATGTATGATCTGGAGGAGCTCACGCTCGTCCTCATTGCTACCCAGCAGCCTCTCGCCAGAGACTTGCGTACCCTCATGTCTGCTGCCAGCATTGCAACCGAGCTGGAACGCATGGGAGACTACGCTGAAGGGATCGCAACCATTACGCTTCGCGGTATCGATCAGCCGCTGCTGAAGCCACTAATCGACGTCCCTCGCATGACCGAAATCGGTCGCGAGTTGCTGCGCGGCCAGCTTCGCGCGTTCATTGATCGAGATGTGGAGCAGGCCCGCCTGCTCGCAACCCGGGATGACGAGATTGACCAGTTGTTCGATCAGGTGTATCGGGAGCTTCTGACTTTCATGTCGGAAGACCCGCGAACGATCACCCGGGCCACTCATCTTATCTGGGTCGCCCACAACTTGGAGCGCATCGGGGATCGGACGACGAACATCGGCGAGCGGGTGGTCTTCCTGGTAACGGGCGAGGTCGTAGAACTCAACCCCTGATAAGGACCGTTTATGAATCGACAGGCAACGCAGGACCCAGCACAGTTAGTGACGTGGCTCGACGAGCAGCAGCGTGAAGATCGCCGGCAGCTAACAGCTCTGCAGACGCTGGCCGACGCACAGAGTCAGGAACTTGAAGCCCTCACAAAGCGCTTCGAGGACCTGGAACGCCGGCTGGCCGGCGCCCAGGCACAATTGACCAGGTTTGCCGAGATCGAGGCCGCGCTCCAGGAACTCAAGAACGACGTTCTGGGATCTCTGGCGGAGAGTGAAAACCGCTTGCGCGCATCAGACACACAGTTGGAATCGCGGCTGGAAGCACAAAACGCTCACACCGCAAACCTGACCAGGACACTCGAAGCAGCTCAGAGATCGCTGACAACCCTCGAGAGCCTGGTCGAGACCATGCCGGCCCGCATCGACGGTCAGGTAGACGAGACAGCGGCGCTGGCCCGGGACATCGAGGAGCTTGAAAAGCGATTCAATCAGACTCAGGCGCATCTGGCTCAACTGAACGAGCGGATGTCCGGCCAGGTGGACTCGACGGCGGCCCTTTCCAGGCAGTTGGAGCGCCTGGCAGGCCGGCTGTCGAACACGCAGGCGCAGTTGGTGAAATTCCCGCAGATTGAGGCCGCGCTTCAGGAGACAAAGAACGAAATCGTCTTCATGATCCACGATCTGGAGGAGCGGCGGACGAAAGAAGCCAGAGAGTCAGCCGACCTGCGCGAGTCTGAGCAGCAGGATGTCCGTGCCGCCCTGGACAGCATCGAGACTCGCCTGGAAGCGATAGCTCCACTGGACGAACGCATCAAAGCGCTCGCTGCCGAGGATCAACGGCTGCGCGGCCTGATCCAGGAGCAGGAACAGCGAACGACGCCACTGCGCGAGTCCGTAGAGGAGCAACGCGAGCGCATCTCGTACCTGGAAGAAGAGCGACCGCGGACGTCACATCGCATCGACGACCTTGAAGCGAAAGACCGGTCACTGAGCGAGGTAGTCGAGGGTCATGCCGGCCAGATCCAATTCCTAGAAGAGTGGGCCCAACGCAGTGCCGAGAAGATCGACGAACTGAAGCGGTTCGAGGATACATTGGAGCAGTGGCGTGCTGCCTTCATCGAGGAAATTCGACAGGCCGAACATCGCCGCGATCGCAGGCTGAGCGATTGGGAGGGAACTCTCAACGATTATGATGAAACCGTGGCCCAGTGGCGGGAGACACTGCGCCGTTATGAGCTGGCGCATCAGGACAACCGCCGGACCGTGACTGATCTCCAGGCACTGGCCCTCCGCCTGGAGCGTGACCAGGCGGAGGTAGCCGAGCAGCAGCGTCTGGCCGATGAGCGACTGCAACGGGAGATGGAGGCCTGGCAGGCCGAGAACGAGAAACGATGGCGTTTCTTCCTCAAACAGCGTGACTACGATTGGGAGCAGGAAGCCAAACTCGACGCCGAACAGGACCGCCGGCTGGAACTGCTGGAGACCTGGCGCGCTGAGCTTACGGACCGCTTGGCCGAGGAACTGGATCGCCTGGATGAAAACGATCGCCACATTCTGACACGCCTTGTCGGCCTGATTCGGCATCTGGATGAAGCCATCGAACGGGAAATGGTACATTACGGCGAACAACGGGCAACGCTGAGCGAAAAAATCCAGTCGTCGGATGTGCTCGTTACGCGGTCGCGCGATGAACGACGACCGCGATCCGCCCCGCCGTCCCCGCCTACCCCTAAAGCTGAGGAGTAACGAAACTTTGCGCGTCATAGGAACCGCCGGCCACGTCGACCACGGCAAGTCCACCCTCGTCGAGGCGCTGACGGGCATCGACCCGGACCGCCTGAAAGAGGAGAAGGAACGGGAGATGACCATCGATCTGGGCTTTGCCTGGATCACATTGCCCGGCGGCGAGACGGCCAGCATCATCGACGTGCCGGGACACGAGGATTTCATCAAGAACATGCTGGCCGGCATCGGTGGCATCGACGCTGCCCTGCTTGTGGTGGCAGCCGATGAAGGCCCCATGCCTCAGACGCGGGAGCACCTGGCCATTCTCGACCTGCTGGAAGTAGATAGCGGCCTGGTGGCGCTCACCAAGATCGATCTGGCCCACGAGCAGGACTGGTTGGACCTGGTGGAGGCTGAAATCGAAGACCTGCTGGCGCCGACGAGTCTGGCCGGCGCGCCCATCGTCCGCGTCTCGGGGCGAACGGGAGAAGGGCTGGAGGATCTGCTCAGCGCGCTGGACCATCTGCTGGCAGACACATCAGCACGGCGCGACGTGGGCCGGCCACGTTTACCTGTTGATCGAGCGTTCACCATCGCCGGCTTCGGGACAGTGGTAACGGGCACTCTGATCGACGGCCATTTCCAGATCGGCGATGAGGTGGAGATTCAACCTAAGGGATTGAAAGCTCGCATCCGGGGACTGCAGACTCACAAACAGAAGATCGACACGGCCGTTCCCGGTAGTCGCGTAGCCACCAACCTGGCCGGCGTCGGTGTTGACGATTTAGAGCGGGGCGACGTCGTGACGAAGCCAGGGTGGCTGCGGAGCACGGTGTTGATGGACGTGCAGCTCAGGATGCTGGCAGGGGCTCCCAGGCCCCTGCAGCACAACGTGGAAGTCGAGGTGTTCACCGGAGCGGCACAGATGATTGCTCGCGCACGGACACTGGGCGCCCGTGACATCCCGCCGGGCGAAACCGGCTGGGCCCAACTCCGGCTGACCGAACCGCTGGCTGTTGCAAAAGGGGATCGCTTCATCATTCGCCAGCCATCCCCCAGCCTGACTATCGGCGGTGGCATCGTCGTGGACCCGCACCCACGCCGCCGGCATCGCCGTTTCCAGCCGGCGGTCATCCAGCGGTTGGAGGCCATGGCCTCGGATACCCCGGAGGAGATTCTGCTGGGGACGTTGTTTAAGGAGGAGCTGATTGAAGCCCGCCGGCTCGTTCGGCGCAGTCAGTTGGAGCCGAAGGTCGCGGCCACTGCCCTGGCCGGACTGCTGGAGAAGGAACTGATCATCGTCCTGGACAGCGGTGAGTTGGATATTGACCAGTTGGTACACAGTTCAGCCTATCTGATTTCTGCCGATGGCTGGGCGCGGCTCATGGATCGAATTGCAAAAGCCCTGGCGGAGTATCATGCGGCGTATCCCCTGCGGCTGGGAATGCCGCGCGAAGAGTTGCGGAGCCGACTGCACCTGGATGCTCAGTTTGTCAACGCCGTGGTAGACAGCGCTGTGGCGCAGGGTGAGATCACCGCCGAGGCCGGCACGCTGTGTCTGCCCGCGCACCAGGTTTCGTTCTCGCCCGAAGAGCAGCAGCGCATCGATGCACTTCTGGCCGCGTTTCACCAAGCACCCCACACACCACCATCGACAGGCGAGGCCGAGGCACAGGTGGGCCGCAACGTGCTATTTGCGCTGGTGGAGCAGGGCTATCTCACCCAGGTCAGTGAGGATGTCCTGTTCCTGACCGAAACCTACGCGGAGATGGTAGAGCAGATCGTTGAACACATCGAGCGTGCGGGCAGCATCACGGTGGCCCAGGCCCGTGACATGTTCAATACCAGCCGGAAGTACGCCCTGGCACTGCTGGAACGCCTGGACGAAGCTCGTGTGACTAAACGGATTGGTGACGAGCGGGTACTGGTGAGTGCCGGCCGGCGGCGGAGGGTGGGTTAGATGGCTGGGTGGCTCGTTGGCTGGATGGCTGGATGGCTAGATGGCTGGATGGGTGGCCGGGTTGCTGCTTAGCGCGGCCATAGGAGGACTAGGATATCGGACTCAGGCGCTGTCGCCGAGCGGTGTGCTGGGCGCTGTTTTGACCGGCACGCTCATATTTGGGGCCGGCGGTTGGGTCTGGGGGATGCTACTCATCGTTTTCTTTGCCTCGTCCAGCCTGCTGTCTCGATATCGGGAGATCGACAAGGCCCAACTCGCGGAGAAGTTTGCCAAGCCGGGCCGGCGCGACCTGGCTCAGGCGCTGGCCAACGGTGGGTGGGGAGCCCTTCTGGCGCTGGCGTTTACGCTGCATCCGACCCCTGTGCTGTTTGCCGCCTTCGTGGGAGCGATGGCGACCGTGAACGCCGACACATGGGCGACAGAACTGGGTGTGTTGAGCAAGCAACCCCCGCACCTAATCACCACGGGCAAACCGGTGCCAGCCGGCACATCGGGCGGAGTCTCGGTTCTCGGCACACTGGCGGCGCTGGCCGGCGCCTTGCTGATTGGTTTGGCGGCCGAAGGTCTTCATCTGGCTGACGGGTGGCTGGCCGGTCGCAGCGCGGTTCAGTGGGCGATATGGCTGCCGCTGACAGCCGGCCTGGGTGGAGCAACTGGCGCCTTCTTCGACAGCCTGCTGGGCGCGTCGGTTCAGCAGGTGTACTGGTGCGAGGGCTGCGAAAAAGAGACGGAGCGGAGCATCCACATGTGCGGAGCGCACAGCCGGCCCCTGCGCGGGTGGTGGTGGCTGAACAATGACGCGGTAAACTTTCTCAGCTCTGTGGTGGGAAGTTGCGCAACAGCCGGCCTGATGTGGCTGGTGTTTCTGAGGTCTGGAGTCTGATGCGATTTAGGAGACAGAGTACTCCGGGTACTGGGTGAGCAGGGTGCGGGGTGCGGGATGCGGGATACGGGATGCG
>JBHHXF010000208.1:0-6635 GCA_046756905.1 Anaerolineae bacterium
CAATCTCCAATCTCCAATCTCCAATCTCCAATCTCCAATCTCTAATCTCTAATCTCTAATCCATTGACGGTTCCTTCGCCATTCTTGCGATCTCTTCATACGCCGCCAGCCGGCTGACCAATTCGGCCACAAGCATCTCGCTTGACGACGCCTGATTGGTCGCTCGCAGGCGCTCGCGCTGCACGCCTAGCCGCACGATCCAGCCGATCAGCCGGCGATGTAGCGAACTCAGGTGTTTTTCGAAAAGTCGGAAACGGCTGCGCCATAGGGCTACGAACATCTCGTCACGGAACTGGCGGGCGCTGGCGCCGGCATGATGCACCACCCGCGCCGCCGGCACGCACGCGACCTTCCAGCCGGCTTCATGCATGCGCCAGCACCAATCGATCTCCTCGCAGTACATGAAGAAACCCTCGTCGAGTAGCCCAACCTGGTCAATGACTTCGCGGCGTACGGCCAGACACGCCCCCAGCGGGTGATCGACATCGAAAGGCTGCCCACGCTCATACCACGCCCGAGGGTATCGACCGTTGAGACGGGAGTCCGCCAGCCGATGGTTGATCGGGAAGAAGTCGAGGAAGCATTGAAATGCCCCCGGAAAGCGAAAACTGCTATGTTGAAATGAGCCATCAGGGTATACCAGGCCGGCGCCCGCCGCAGCGTACTCTGGGTAGCGATCGAGAAAGCCGACGAGCTTTGCTAGCGCGTCATCGAAGACTTCCGTATCTGGGTTCAGCAGCAACACATACCGGCCATGGCTGGCGCTAATCCCCTGGTTGTTCGCGGCGGCAAAGCCGAAGTTCGCCTCGTTGGCGATCAGGTGAACGTGTGGAAACTCCCGTCGCACCATCTCCACCGAGCCATCGTCCGAGGCGTTGTCAACAACGATGATCTCGATGTCCGAGTTCAGACCTCGCAGGTCTTCACTGCCTCTTGCATGACCAGATGGGTAAGCCGGCACGTTTCCTGTGGCAAGCGAGGCTGATACAGGAGACCTCCGAGGTCTTGTCTCGTAAGCTTCAGACCTCGCACGTTGAACTGACTCCAGACACGCTTGGAGCAAATCTCGCACGTTAAAACTGACGATAACGATCGACAAGTCAGGCGGCGTACCGCGCATAGCAGTTCACAATTCTCTTCGCTCAATACTCGATCGTGATATTCTTAATCCCGTAGGGTCCGACCATGCGGCGGACGTCCTCGTGGAGCAGCGCTACGTAGAAGTTGCTGTTGCGGCGATAAGGCGGCTCAACGATGCGAATCTGACCTGTCACCACGACCTGCTGCTGAGGTGGCAGACAGAGGTAGATCACGTTTTCCGACTCGCAAACCGCCAACTCCTCGGTGCGACCGATCTGCCAGCGGTAGGGATACGGCAGATCGGTGAGCTTTTCATCGTACTCCAGACCCAAGCGCACAGCCCCGGAGCGACGGGAGAAGTCCCGCCGGCCAGGTCTCACGTTCGCCAAACAATACCGACCATCCGCATCAGAAATAGCCTTTAGAATCCCGTCGCCGTCGCTCTCGAAGACGTAAACGGTCGCACCAGATATGGGCTGGCCGTCAGCGCCGGATACCTGGCCACAGATCGTGGTCTTGTCGGCATCAACCGCCGGCAGCGCAGTGATAGACGGCTGTGCCTCGGCCGGCGCTCCAACAGAGGACGCCGGCATAAGTGGAAAGTCTTCGGTGAGAATCCGCCCAGTTTCCACCGACACGACACGCAGAGCCCGCTCGTAGCCGGCGGCCTCCACAATGATGGTGAAGGTGTCCACAGCCGGCAAGGAGTTGAAGCTTGTGGTATTGTCGTAGCTCGCGCCAGGCTCCGGTCCGAAGGTGCGCAGGGGCACCCGCCCAATGTTCTTGATGGTCGTAGTGAAGGTGAGCGTATCGCCCACAACCACCACGTCTTTGTCAAAGATGACATCACCCAGGATGTCGGCGCGGGGCTGTCCGCTGTGCTGAATGACCAAGGGATGCTCAACACGGACCACGTTGCCGGCAGCGTCTCTGGCCTCGGCGACGACGCGGTAGTCTCCGTCCGGGGGAGGCGGCGCGTCGGCATCCACGCCGGCGTCGTAGTCGTAGCGGTGGTAGCCCGGCTCGCCGGGGGCGATTATGCTCTCCTGCTCCTCCAGCGGGCTATCGACGAAGGCTCCGTTGGAGTCCTCGATCCACACTCGCACATCAGCCGGCTTTGCCAGGTGATAACTGATGGCGATACGGTCGCCGATACCATCCTGATTCGGGGTGAACTCCTCAGGGAAGACTGTGAAGTTGTCCAGATTGGGTAGCGTTGTGTCGCCGCCAGTGATGGTTAGCTGGCGCTCTTCACGCTGTGTTTCACCGGTGTTCGGGTCGCTGGCCTCCACAACGATGGTGTAGGTTCCGTCGGCCAGCACACGCCCCTCAATGCTGCCACCGAACAAGGCCGTGTAACCGCCCGGCGTACGGCGCTTCTGGTCGCGAAAAGTGCGCTGGGTGCCATCCGGCGCGACAAACGAAACCGACAGCCGGCTATTCCGGCCGACGGTGTACTCAATGGCAGCCACATCATCCACGCCGTCGGCATTGGGTGAAATGGAAGCTGGCCGCACTTTCACGTTGGAGAGCAGTGGGCCGGCTCCGCAGCCAGATAGTGTCAGCGGAATCACCAAGCACAGGGTTATGGCGACAAGTTGCTTTCTCATTCCCGCGCCGAAGTTTAGCAGAGTAAGTGGTGATGGTCAAGCGTCAAAGGTTGCCCGTTCGCGTCTATCTGATTGTTGTCCAATTGCTTCGAGGGTGATATAATACCCCGGACATGAGCTTGGACTACCAACAAACACTCGACTACATCTACTCCTTCGCCAATTTCGAGACGCGGCCAGCCGGCCAACAAACGCCAGCCGACTATACACTGCACCGGATTCGAGCGTTGCTGGCGAGACTGGGTAATCCCCAAGATCAGTACCCAACCGTGCACATTGCCGGCACCAAGGGCAAAGGATCTACGGCCGCGATGCTCACGTCGATCCTGGCAGCCGCCGGCTACCGTGCCGGATTGTACACGTCGCCACACCTACACACCTACCGCGAGCGCATCCGTGTCGATGGCCGGCTCATCAGCGAGGAAGAGGTCATCCACTGGATCGAGAACCATCGTGGGCTGCTGGACACGTTGGAGGGTCTCACCACCTTCGAAGTCACCACGGCTATGGGATTCGACACTTTTGCGCGGGAAGTGGTGGACATCGCGGTGATCGAGGTGGGGCTGGGAGGCCGGCTGGACACCACCAACGTCATCACACCTGTCCTATCGGTGATCACGCCTGTCAGCCTGGATCACACGGAGATTCTCGGCGATACGATTACCCAGATCGCGCGCGAGAAGGCCGGCATTCTCAAGCCCGGCGTGCCGGCGGTGGTCGCGCCCCAGTCCGCGGAAGCAATGTCGGTGATCGAGCGCGTGGCCGGCGATCTGGGAGCAGAGCTCATCGCGGTTGGCAGAGACTGGAGCTACTCGCTCACAAACATGAATCCAGACGGCCAATCAATCGAGGTGCGCGGCCCGAACGATGAGATACTGAGCCTGCGAATGCCGCTCCTGGGCGCTCACGAGGCCGTTAACGCCACTGCAGCCATTGCGGCCGCTCACCAACTGCCGACGCCGTCGTTCCCGGTAGACGCCGCAGCGATCGCTAGCGGGGTGGCAGAGGTCGAATGGCCGGCCCGGACAGAGTTGCTCAGCCGGCGTCCCTGGATCATGGTCGACGGCGCCCACAACGGCGCATCAGCCCGGTGTTTGCTAGACACGGTTGACAATCTACTGGGTCGGAGGCGCATCACGCTAGTTTTAGGTGCATCGACCGACAAAAGAATCAACGCTATGTTAGAGATCCTGCTGCCGGCAACCCACAAGCTCGTCGTGACCCGGGCCGATCACCCACGCGCGGCCCAGCCGGCTGTGCTGCAAGAGATGGCTCGCCAATACGGTCGCCATGCCGATGTCAGCCAGACGGTTGCGGAGGCCGTGATGAGCTCAGTTGAAAACGCGGCCGAGGATGACCTGATTCTGGTGGCGGGCTCGTTGTTTGTAGCTGCGGAGGCGCGGATGGCCTGGTTCCAGCATGTAGGCCGGCCACTCCCACCGTGCGATCCGCCGAAATCAACCGCTTGATTGATGTTGAATATCTTCGCGAAATATGGTATAGTACTACTGAAAAAATCATCCCGCTCACCTGGAGGAACTTGCTAACATGGTTGAGGCTCACCAGTATCGGCCCGTACCGGTCGATTCTACCGTTGAGTGCCCCTTGCTGCCGGCGCGTGATATCGTCATGTTTCCCCACATGATGATCCCCCTGTTTGTCGGCCGTGACCGATCGCTAGATGCGGTCGAGGCGGCCGCCGATGCGGATGGCGCACTGGTCGTGGTTGCGCAGCGCGATCCAGAGATCGAGGACCCCATAGTCGACGATCTGTATGGCATTGGGACAGAAATCGTGGTTGGACGCACCTGGCGCATGCCGGACGGCAGCACCAGTGTATTGGCACAGGGCCAGCGCCGCGTTCAGATTGTCCGGTTCACGCAGACGGAGCCCTACTTCCGCGTCGAGGTTGTCCCTCTATACGGACCGGGGGAGGACAGCCTGGCCGCCGAGGCGCTGCGGCGTGAAGTTCTTACGCTGTTCGAGCAATGCGTGGACTTGAGCCCACACATCCCCGACGATGCATTTGTCGCCGCCATAAATGTGGATGATCCAGGTCTGCTGGCAGACGTAGTCGCATCCATGATGGAGTTGGCGATCCATGACAAACAGACTGTTCTGGAAACTCTGGGTCCCCTGGAGCGCCTGCGCCGGCTCAGCCTTTTCCTGAGCGAGGAACTGGAAGTCCTGCAACTCCAGGACGCGATTCACAGCCAGGTCCAGGAAGAGGTCGACCGGAGCCAGCGTGAATACTACCTCCGCGAACAGATGCGCGTGATCCAGACCGAGCTGGGCGAGGTGGACATGCTCTCGCAGGAACTTGAGGAACTGCGCATCAAGATTGCCGAAGCCGGTATGCCGGCCCAGGTCGAAGAGAAAGCCGGGCGAGAACTGAGTCGCCTGGCCGATATGCCGCCTATGGCGCCCGAGACAGGCATTATTCGCACCTACCTGGACTGGTTGATTGAGTTACCGTGGCAGGCCACACGCGAGGAGAATACGGACATCAGTAATGCGGCCGAGGTCCTGGAAGCTAATCACTATGGCCTGAAACGGGCTAAGGAGCGCATTCTTGAGCACATCGCTGTTCGTAAGCTTGCTCCGGACAAGATGCGCAGCCCGATTTTATGCTTTGTCGGGCCGCCGGGCACGGGCAAGACCAGCCTCGGTCGGTCGATTGCAGAGGCCTTAGGTCGCGAGTTCGTGCGGGTGAGTCTGGGCGGAATCCGGGACGAGGCAGAGATTCGCGGCCATCGCCGGACGTATATCGGCGCAATGCCAGGGCGGATTATCCAGACCATGAGGCGCGCCGGCACGGTCAATCCGTTGTTCATGCTGGACGAAGTGGACAAGCTGGGCATGGACTTCCGAGGCGACCCGTCGGCGGCGCTGCTGGAAGTGCTCGATCCCGAGCAGAACCACGAATTCTCGGACCATTACCTGGACGTGGACTTCGATTTGAGTCGGGTGATGTTCATCGCAACGGCCAACTGGGTCGACCCGATTCCGCCGGCCCTGCTGGATCGGATGGAGGTTATCCAGTTCCCAGGCTACATCGAAGAGGAGAAGACCGAGATCGCGCGCCGGTTCCTGATTCCGAGACAACTGGAGGAACATGGACTCGGATTGATGGCTCCCAAGTTTTCGGAGGGAGCGCTGCGGGGAATCATTCGCGAATACACGCACGAGGCCGGCGTGCGCAACCTGGAGCGCGAGATTGCCCGAGTATGTCGCAAGGCGGCCCGTCGGGTGGCAGAGGGGAAACCGACAGTCAGGCAGATCAACGCGAATTCACTAGCGCGTTACCTTGGTCCCCCGAAGTTTTCATACGGCCTAGCAGAGGAAAACGACGAAGTCGGGGTAGCCACCGGCGTGGCAGTCACCGAGGCCGGCGGCGATCTGCTATCCATCGAGGTCACGTTGATGCCTGGCAAGGGGAATCTCACTCTCACCGGCCAGTTGGGCGACGTGATGCAGGAGAGCGCCCAGGCAGCGCTGAGCTATGCGCGGGCAAATGCCAAACAGTTGGGCATCCGAGTGAAGGACTTCGATCAACTTGACATTCACGTTCACGTGCCAGAGGGGGCCGTGCCCAAGGACGGGCCGTCAGCCGGCGTCACCATCGCCACGGCGTTGATCTCCGCGCTGAGCAAGCGGCCGGTCCACCGTGACGTGGCAATGACGGGCGAGATCACGCTGCGCGGGCGCGTGTTGCCCATCGGCGGGCTGCGGGAAAAGGTGATGGCGGCTCATAGGGCAGGGCTGAAGACAGTGCTCCTGCCGCAGAAAAACGCCAAAGACCTGGTGGAACTCCCCCACCGCGTACGCCGCGATCTCAACCTGGTCCTGGTCAACCGCATGGACGACGTCCTGCCGGTGGCGCTGCTGGAGAAGGTGCGGGAGAGGCCGGCGTAGAGACGTCCGTTTGGCCTCCGGTCGTCTTAG
>JBHHXF010000209.1:0-6613 GCA_046756905.1 Anaerolineae bacterium
ATGTCCTGAGCCTGTCGAAGGGTTGTCGAAGGGGGCTCCTACTCGGACGGCGCTGGACATGCTCTTTTCTCGATCTTCCCCCAGCTTGTATATGCGCCGTTGGTCAGACTGGAAGCCCCAGGTCGTCGAAGGTGGGCGGGCCGTCCTTATCCGGGACAACAGCCCAGAAGCTCAGGGCATTCTCCATACCGGCGACCTTCTCTGACGGCAAATCGATGAACACGGCGGTTGCTTCCGCCCCCACGCTGCCATCAGCGAGGTACAACTCACCCCTGGCGATCATCCGACGGCCCCGGCTCTCGACGACTTCTGCCACAGCGGTCAGAGGCTCGCCTACAGGAATGGGCCGGCGGTACCTCACCTCCATCTTGGCCGTCACCATCCAGCGTTCCTGCGCAATACAAACCCGTCCGAGAACTTCATCCAGGACGGTGGAGACGATGCCTCCATGCAAAACACCGGGGTAGCCCTGGTACTCATCGCGGGGCGTGAACTGAGCCACTACACGACCATCAGCGATTTCGTAGAAAAACAATTTTAGGCCTACAGGGTTCTCCATCCCGCAGGCGAAGCACATTTGGGAGTTGGGTTGTTTTTTCATCACCAAGAGTTTACACGCAGCATACGGGCAATGCAAACCGAAAAGCACGGGGAGAACAAGACAGGAGGGGGCGAGGGGCCGGCGGCTCCTCGCCCCCTCCTGGACCGTTTCAGAGGTGAGGGGGATTGGTCTTAATAGCGAATCTAGTTTGCTTGCTGAGCCACGTTGAATATGTGCCTGAAGGTGCCCTTCACCGGGGCTCCATTCGAGAACCACTCCATAGAGTAGTACGCGTTGCCATCGGAGATAAAGGACATCAGGCGTCCGCCTCGCCGGGCGTTGCGGAACGTGGCCGGCGCCAGCTTGCGGCCGCCGGTGTCCAGCCCCAGCATGGGGGTACCGCGCGGCGACAGGCTCGAGAACAGGTTCTGCGAGTAGATGTTACCGTCGCGGCGGAAGATCAGCGGCACTCCGGCGCCAATAATGTCAGGCCCTACGGCGTTGTCGATCAAGACAAACGGCCCACCTTTGGGCTGACCATGGGAGAAAAACAACTGGGCATAGACCGTATTTCCAACACTCCACACCAGTTGATGCTCTCGCCGATCTCTGCCCGGCGCATAGTCCGCCGGCTGGCCGTAGATGCCACCCGTGCCGGCCAGGATCGCCGGCCCACGGCGCGTTGTACCAACGTTGTCAATGACCTGATTCCACCAATTCCCATCCGCGTCCGGCCAGCCAAGCAGCCACTGGCCATTCTTGTTGATGGACAGCTCCATCTCGGCCGCCACACCCGGAACCACGACGAACTCAGGTCCCTTCGGTTTTCCGTTCTCGAACAAATGCCGGCCCATGATGTTCTCGCCGTTGTTCCAGAAGAAAATCCACTCACCGCGCCGGCCGTTGAACGCCAGCTCGATAGTCCTCGCCGCGCCTGGGGTCCCGCCGATCTCGACGATGTCGCCGCGCGATAGACCGTTGTCGCGTACGAAGTGACCGAAGAAGGAATTCCCATCATGCCAGATGATGAAGTACTCCTCCCGGCCCGCATTCAGATTCGCTGACCACGCCTTGATGACCGGGTCCGGGGCAGCCGCAGTCTGAGAGAAAGAGACACCTAGCAACAAAACAACCGCAAGTCCAACAAAAGCTAATCGAAATACCATCTTCATCGGGGCAACTCCTTTGCCAGTGATTGTGTAGAAAGCAACGCCATCTCACCCAACTCAACGACTCTCACTTTACCAAGTTTCCGTATACAGATTCTATGATGCAGCCATCAGGGTTCGTCTTACGTCCCGCCAACGAGTTTCCCACTGTTTACCAACAGGTCGAGACCCTAAAGGTTTCGGAAACCTTTAGGGTCTATTCTCAGAAAACAGGAAGGCCGGGAGCGGGCATTCCGCTCCCGGCCTGAGACTGTCATCGAAGGTATTGCGCACTTGCCTTATTCCGGCTGCAACTTAAGCCCCCTTAGTCGCAGGGAATTGGTCACCACGAAGATAGAACTCATGGCCATGGCGCCGGCAGCCCACATGGGATTGAGCTGCCACTGTGGCCCGAGGAAGGGCACCAGCATCCCCATCGCCACCGGAATAGCCGCCACATTGTAGAAGAACGCCCAGAAAAGGTTTTGCTTGATCGTCTGCATTGTCCTTTTGGATAGCCGGATCGCCTGCGGCACGCTGCGCAGATCGCCGCGCATCAGTGTGACATCGGCTGACTCCATAGCGACATCGGTACCCGTGCCGATGGCAATTCCGACGTCGGCCTGGACCAGGGCCGGCGCGTCGTTGATGCCATCGCCAACCATCGCGACCAGCTTGCCTTCCTCCTGCAGGGCCTTCACGGCATTCGCCTTGTCCTCCGGCAAAACTTCAGCCATCACACGATCAATGCTGACCTGATCAGCAATGGCCTGAGCAGTACGCTCGTTATCACCGGTGATCATCGCCACTTCAAGGCCCATGGCGTGGAGTTCATCGACTGCCTCTTTCGACCCTTCCTTGATTGTATCTGCCACTGCCACCACGCCGGCGGCCTCGCCATCCACCGAGAGGATCATCGCCGTCTTGCCCTCGGACTGGAGGCGATCGACGGCTTCACCCAGGCCGTTCATCCGAACCTGACGTTCAGCCATCAGAGTCATGTTGCCCAAAAGAACCGACCGGCCATCAACCCGCGCCTCGATCCCGCGGCCGGCCACCGCATTGAAGCCATCCGCCTCCGCCAGCTCAATGCGTTCCTCCTCAGCCCGACGGACGATCGCCTCCCCCAGCGGATGCTCAGAGCCGCGCTCAGCACTGGCCGCGAAGTGGAGAATTTCAGATTTCAGATTTTCGATTTCAGATTTTGGCCCTGCTACATCACTCACCCTGAAACCGACCGTCTGGGTCCTCAGCGATGGTGAATTGCGCGATGCAGATTCAGACGCTGCTGCCAAATCTGCAATCTGAAATCTGAAATCTGAAATCACAACGTCGGTTACTTCGGGCTTGCCCTGGGTGATGGTGCCGGTTTTGTCCAAGACGATGGTGTCTAGCTTGCCGGCTCGCTCCAGACTCTCGGCTGTTTTGATGAGGATGCCATTCTCGGCGCCAACGCCCGTGCCGGCCATGACTGCTGTGGGCGTCGCCAGTCCCATGGCGCACGGGCAGGCGATGAGCAGGACGGCTGTCATGAAGACCAGCGCCTGAGTGAAGCCGATGCCGGCCACCAAGTACCAGGCCGCGAAGGTCAGCAAGGCCAGCACGATGACGACGGGCACAAACACGCCGGCCACCCGATCGGCCAATCGCTGCACCGGAGCCTTGGAACCCTGCGCCTCCTTCACCAACCGCACAATCTGGGCCAGCGCCGTCTCCGATCCGACCTTGGTGGCCCTGAATTGAAAAGCGCCCGTCTTGTTGATAGTGCCGCCAATCACCTCGGCTCCCCCCATCTTCTCGACGGGGATAGACTCGCCCGTCACCATGGACTCGTCAACGGAGGAATGCCCGGAAGTGACAATTCCATCGACGGGGACCCGGCCACCGGGCCGGACGACGACGGTGTCGCCTACCTGAACCTCGGACACCGGTACTTCCTGCTCCTGGCCGGCGCGCAGCACGATGGCCGTATCCGGCTGCAAGTTCATCAACTCGCGGATCGCCGAGGAAGCGCGGCCTTTGGCCCGCGCCTCCAGATACTTGCCCATGACGATGAAGGTCAGGATCATGGCCGCCGTCTCGAAGTAGATAGGGCCGGCAATGCCGAAGATAAGCACAGTAGCACTGTAGAAATAGGCCACAGACGACCCAAGAGCGACCAACGTGTCCATATTGGCCGTCCGGTTCCTGGTCGCCTTCCAGGCGCTGACGTAGAAATCCCGACCCAGGTAGAACTGGACCGGCGTCGCTAGCGCAAAAGCGATCCAGGGACCATAAAGCAAGTTCGGGATCAGCCCCAGCGCCGGCCCCATGCTGACCAGCATGACCAGCAAACCCAGCACCGCGCCGACAATCACCTTGTTGCGCTTATCGCGGATTTCGGCCTCGCGCGCCGCCTGCTCAGCATCTTCCAGCGTCTGTTCCACACCTTCAACCTGGATGACTTCGTAGCCGGCCTTTTCCACAGCACGAATCAGATCCGCCCGTCCTACCAGGCTTGGCAGGTAGCTGACGCTAGCTTTCTCATTGGCGAAATTGACGTTGGCGCTAATGACGCCGTCGAGTCTGTTCAGAGACCGCTCGATGGTCATGGCGCAGTTGGCACACGTCATGCCAGAAATTGGCAGGTCCACCCTGGCCGCTGCCACACCATAGCCGATGGCTTCCACCAGATGAACCAGATCGCCTGTCGAAACGCTATCTGGATCGTAGATGACCATCGCCTTTTCGTTGGCGAAGTTTACGCTGGCATCCTCAACGCCGGCCTGCCGCTTCAGATTGCGCTCAATCGTCATGGCACAATTGGCGCACGTCATGCCGGTAACAGGCAAGTTTAGCTTTCGAGTACTCATAGTCCTATCACTCATCTGCCCCGTGCTCAGTAAACAGTGATCAGTGATCAGTGATCAGTGATCAGTTACCGTCTGACCACTGTTCACTGTTCGCTGTTCACTGTTTACTGATCACTGTTCACTGTTCACTGACCAGTCGGATACCCAATCTCCGTCAGCGTCTTCCTGACCGCATCTGGATCACCACCATCAACGTACTCGACGGTCACCAACTTGGTATCGACATCTCCGGTGACGCCGGCCACCGAGTCGAGCATCTCGAGCTCGCGTTTGATGGTTGCCACGCAATGTCCACACGAGATATTCGGAACCTTTAATGTCTCAGAAGCCACAGTTTTACCTCCTTCAGGTGATGAGAGTTTCTCACAACTTGCCGGCCGTTTCGAACACGTTCATGATTTCGGCCACAACACGCTCGCGTTCATCCACATCGTCACCCTGAATCGCAGTCGTCGCGCAGGTGTTCAAGTGATTCTCAAGGATCAAAGCATTAAATCTATCCAACGCCCGCTGCACAGCCTGCGATTGCCGGATAATGTCAATGCAGTATTGATCCTCCTCCACCATGCGTTGGATTCCGCGCACGTGCCCCTCGATGCTCTTGAGTCGGGCTACTACCTTTCGTTTATCGGCTTCGGGCATCTGCATTCATCTAGCCTCCATACCCCCTCCCCCTGGGGGAGGGGGGGGTGAATCGACCAAAAGGATACCACAAAGAAGTGAGTCTGTCAAGCGGAGACCGATTGCCCACCGATTTCGTCCTGATCGCTTCGCTGCACACTTACTCACATGACGCGATGTATCGCAGTTTACTGCCGACCAGGAGAGTCAAGTGTATGATTGATGCTGCAAGCAGTCAACATGCCTGATGAAGCACCCTCAGGCACGAGAACTGGATGGCTTGCTGGCTTGTGGAGTGCCCAGCTATCCTACAACCTAGTACACGACGGCGTAAATCCCTCGGTAGTTTACGCTCGCCAGGGATCGCCAGATCCCGGCCTTGCGCGACGAAAATCCACCAAAACCAGTGGCCTAAGACAGGGATCTGGCGATCCCCATTGAGCAAATGACCACCGATGGAATTCCGCCGAGCTGTACTATCCAACCGTAAGCGAGGATACTGACGAATGAACAATGACAAATCACAATCGAAATCAATCCTGCTGGCAACCCTGGGCGTGGCGATAATTGCCAGCATAGCCGTTGCCTGCGGTACGTTTCTGGCCCCGCCGATGGCGCCGGCCTTGCCCCAGGCGCGAAGCCAGGCTCAGACCCAGCCGCCGGCACCGACGGCCGCGCCTACCGACACCCCGCAGCCGCCGGCACCCACACCCACCATCGCGCCCACGAGCACCGACCAGCCGACCCTGTCGTCACCAACGCCTATGGCAGCGCCATCGACAGACACGCCGGCACCTTCGCCCACTCCGGCCGTCACTGAAACTGAAGAGGGTGGCGAAGGCGAAGAAGACAGCATGATGGCAGACGCCGGCCACGGCCAGGAGCTTTTCAACAGCCTGGGGTGCACGGCCTGTCACGGGCCGCAAGGCGAAGGACGCATTGGTCCGACGATTGCACAAACAGACCTGCCGCTCTCCAGCGTTGTGCGCCAGATTCGCGCGCCCTACCAGAACATGCCCCGGTTTGGACCAGATCAGGTGAGTGAGACAGGCATCGCCGACATCTACGCATTTCTGCAGACGCTGCCAAAACCTCAGGCAACGGTGCCCTCGGTGCTGGCCAATGTGACGCCAGAGGCCGGCATCGGCGCGATTCACGGCACCATCCGGTACAGCGACACCGGCCAGCCGGCCACGAACGAGCAGATATACGTAGTGGCTGCCACCGAGCACGCCGACGGATCACTGACCTTCACCTACCTGGCACACCAGCCGGCCAGCACGACCGATTCAGACGGACGGTTCGAGATCGCCGACGTCGCGGCGCAGCTTTACGGAGTCTTCTATTCCCGGCAGGAGGCGGCAGTCATGGATCGGGACGGGAACATTGTTCTGGTGAACGTTCTCCCCAATGAGGTGACGGAAGTTGAGGGGGTCATCCCAGCGCCATAG
>JBHHXF010000210.1:0-6587 GCA_046756905.1 Anaerolineae bacterium
TACTCGATCCACCCCACTTCAATCTCGCGCTCCATCTGCTCCCAGTCTGCAACTGGCAAATTCATAGTCGCGATACGCTCAGTGATAGGAGTGAAGGGTTGTTTAGGCTTTATCACAACCTCCTTGTCAGCTAACTCAATGACGACCTCTGTTTCAGGCTGCACTCCCAGGGCATCTAGAATCTGCTTGGGAAGGGTAATGCGCCCAAGTCGGTCAATTGTGATCGTTTGTGCAAACATTCTAGCCTATGCCTCCGATTTCTGATGGAACAGTTGGCGAACTGGCCCTGTCGCTTATTCTGCTACAATTAAGGAATTGCAGTCTGTTGCCGTACCGGTTGACTATAGTATACAGTTTCGGATGGATTTCGCCAAGTGTACCACATGCTCCCAGGATCAGCAACACAACGAGGCCGGCCAGGCTCAGCCGGCCTCCGACGCGCAGTGACGCCGGCGCGAATCGAAACACGACTTGGTGATCACCCGCCGGCAGCACGACGCCGCGCATAACGTGGTTGACTCGATAGACAGTCGCTGGTCGGCCATCAAGATATGCCTGCCAACCAGGATAGAACTGATCGCCCAGGATCAGCAGCCCCTGCTGAATCGCTGAGACGTTGATCACGACGCGGGTGTCCTCGTATGCGACGATTTCGGCTGGAGTCGCAGGTGTGGCAGCTTCGGTTGGCAGGTCAAGCTGGTTGGCGGTGACGACCGCGTTGCGCAGATCGAAGGACCCGTCCAGCAGCCGGCGCACTGCCTGGGCGTCGTCGGGGATGTGCTCGGCGGCGTAGACGACGTAGGCGCGGGGCAGGGGAGCCAGGCGCTCGAAAATGTGGACCTCGCCCTGGTAAACCTGGGACCAGTCGGCGCCGTACACGGAAATGGCCGGCCAGCCAGCGGTATCGGTGCACAGGCTGACACCCGTGTGGGGTGCTGCCTCGGTTGCGGCGACTTCCCAGACGTAGGTGTGGCCGGGGGCGTCGCGCTCCGGCTCGAAGTACAATGTGAGGGCTTGTTGGTCCTGCAGTTCGGCGATGTTCACTCGATCATCCAACACCAACCGCTCACGGCCCGTCCCCTGCCACATTCGGATGGCGAGCGCCGCTCCCGTCGGTGCCGGTGGATCGACTCGGAAACGCAGGTCCAGGCGGTTGATGGGGATGTCCTGAACGCGGAAGTGACCGCTGGCGGAATGCGTGCCGGCAATCTCGCCCGTGTAACCGTCGCACTCATCCACCACAAACTCAGCCCGAACGCCTGGATCCACCAGCTGGGCTGGTGAGACCACGTAGCCCACCTGCAGCAGGTCGAGCAACCGGCGCGATGGGTGGCTGAAAGCGACCATGTTGTTGTTCTGCGCCATCCACGAGACGTCGATTTTCGGATCGCCGGCCCTCACCAGTTGCTGGAGGCGTGCTGAAACCAGGGAGGAGTAGCCGCCGGCCTCGGCGAGGCCGTACGTCGAGAGGACGTTGGGGCCGAACAGCACCGAGTCGTCGAGCTGGTAGGCGACGACTCGGTGGAGGCCGGCATGCTCGCGCAGATAGTCGATGGCCGGCGTCGGTGGCATCAGGTCGGCGATGGGGCCGGCGGGGTTGAACCGGCCGCCGGCAAGAAACAGATCCACGAACACCAGGCCAACCAGGCCCCAGTCAGCCTGGCGACGGAGGTGCGGGAGCCGTTCCCGCAACCCGAGCAGGCCGATGGCCACGATCAGCAAGCCGGCCGCCTGGATGATGGGGGTCTGGAGTTCCTGCCAGTGAGCCTGCACCTGCCCCCAATTCAGGTAGATGGCCAGCGCGGCCGCCACAGCCAGGATGCCGCCAACGAGTGCAGCCGCCCGGATCGAGATTCCGGGTGCACTCATGGTTTCCGCTGCCAGCAGCGCGACGATCAATGGCAGGAGAAAGGCGGACCGGTGCAACGACACATATTTTAGGACAGACACGGAACCCAGCAGTCGCACGCCAGGGCCGCCAATGATAAAGAATGTGGCTGCGAGTGTGACCAACGACATGTAGACGGCAAAGAAGCGGCGAACGCAGAATGGGGCCATGCCGGCCAGCAGCAGGGCCGGCAACCCCGCATAGATCGTACCTTCGCTGAAGTTGAACGCACCCCAGTACGATCCCGTGGAAGCTGGATTTCCGTAGAAGTCGGGGATGATCAGCGTGATCAGTTGCTGCACGGGCAGGGGGTCGAGCAGTCCTTGCGAGAGGGTGCGCTGGCTGAGGTTGAGGAATTCGGCAAACGGGATGGTCTGGATGGCGCTGAGGAGAGCGCCCAGGCCGGCGGTGATCACCAACACCACAAGCGGCCAGGCGTGCCTTCCGTCTCCGCGCCGAACCGATTCGATCGATCTTCCAATGGCGTACAGACCCAGGAACAAAATGAAAGTCGCTGCCAGTTGGAACTGTCCGCCCAGAATCGCCAGCGCCATCATCAGAGCGGCCAGGCAGGCATAGCGTAAACTGCGTCGCCGGACAGCGATCTCGAACGTCCACAGCACGCCGGGCAGCCAGGCCAGGGTGCTGACCCGATGCGTCGCCTCGAACCAGGTGACCATGTACCCGCTGAGGGCGTAGGTGAAAGCGCCGAGTACTGCTGCCGGCCGCCGGCCTCCGATGGTGCGCAGTAACCCGTAGGTCAGGACGGCTGCCAGGATGGCGTGCAGCCACAGCCCAATCGCCAGGCCGCGCGCAGCGCCCAACACGACTCCCAGAGCGACGAAGAGCGGGTAGAAGGGCTGGTTGAGCGGATCGGCGACGACCGGATGACCGTGGAGGATGCGCGGGTTCCACAGGGGCCAGTGGCCGGCGTGCCGAATGCTGTTGACGGCGTTGGTCAGGAAGGGGTAGAACTCGTAGAGTGAGTCGGAAATCAGCCAGTTTTGCAGGGGTTGGGGCGGGCCGGCGCGCCAGGGCAGGTTGTTGCCGGCCAGGTCAACGGGCAGGAATGTGTAGCCTGGTCGCAGGCCACGCGCGTGAAACAGTGAGACACCCAGGACAAGGATGACCAGGGCCGGAGCATTGCGCTTGAGCCGACATTTAATCGCCATGCATATCGAGTTTCAAGAATCGCTCTCCGACCCATGCCAGCCATTCGCCGGATGGTGGGCGTAGGTCGAATGTTTCAATCAATCGCCAAAGCCAGGCGTTCGCGATCGATCGCTGAGGCTATCAACTTTGAAGCAAGGTGCGATTTGACAGAAGTGGCTCAAAGGTATATAATATTCTCAAAAGCAGCCGAATACTGCCAGTATTGGTGGGTGCCTTGAGCGTAGCGAAGGGCTAGGTTGTTCCCCCTACCCAAGGGGGTTTCTTTATTCCACTTCAAGTTCCTCGAGATAGCCTCTTTTCTTCCCCTGTTCGAAGAGTTCTATCATTGCTTCCTGACCCTCAATCGCCGCTCGAACAAATCCACATAACGCGTCTGCCAGCCGGGTCAGAGCGTCGTTTTCGTCCTTTCTGATGCCGCGAACCTTCCTGGTCCGAATGCCCAAGCGTCGCAGTTGTCTTCCTACTTCTCTTGTTTGAGAACGTGGCAGCCCATCAATGAGAACAGTTGCTTTGTAGGACTGACGTGCGTGAGCACGGATTGACAGCGCGATAGTCTGGACAGTGAGTGTCAGATAGTCCTTCGTATCTCGGTAGATAGCAAAGTGCAGCTTGCCCTGGAATATGGGCTCTTGTAGAATCCGTTGGATGTAGGCGAGGCGTCTGTCATAACGTGCCTTGATCCACTTCACGCGCCCCTTGCCCGTCGCCTGTTCGATTGCCTCGCACAGTTGGATGACCTGCTCTCTCTCGGCACCAGTGACGACCACAGAGACGATGAACAACTCTCCTTGGGTGTCCAGTCCAGTCTCGTCAGCGTAGCAGTACAGCTTTTCTGTCACTGTTGCAAAGGTATTTCTAGGCACCCAAGATAACTGTTGGGAACCGGGCCTGATGTCACGTAGTATTGCCTCCCTTGCACGGTCCGTTCTACCGCGAAGCTTCCTCTACCGTGAGCGCCATCTCCATCTCCCGCAACCCCGGAGCGCCCGCCGGCATGCCCTCCCCACGCGCCAGCGCCTCAGCGCGGGCGTAGATGGCGTCGTAGTTGCGCAGGCCTTCGCCCCAGCGCGTTGGGATAGCTGAGTAGCCGTGCAGCGCGCCGGCCATCGTCCCCACCATCGCGCCGATGCTGTCGGCGTCGCCGCCCAGGTTGACGGCGATGACCAGGGCTTCTTCCAGGTCCTCGAAATACCTGGCGAAAAGGTAGACCGCCACGATCCCCGATCCCAGGACAAACGACGAGAGGGCGTGTGTTGGCAGCGATGTGCGGTGTTGAGCGAATCTCGATATGGCCTCGATCGCCTCGCTCGTATCACGCTTGAGCCATCCGCCGATGCGCCTGATGGCTCCGCTGGTGTGGAGGCACGACTCCCGATTCACGCCCAGGTCGGGATGCCAATACCGACGCCGGATGGCCTTCTCCGCGTCCTGAACCGCTGTGTAAAGCTCGCGCAGGTAGCGGTCCGGGCGAAACTGGTCGCCCTGGTTGATGGCGTGCACCACGCTGTAAGCGATCATGAAAGCGCCGGCCAGCGCCCGAGGATCGGTGTGGGTGATCCAGGCCGACTTGAAGATGGCGCTGCGGAACTCGACGAAGCGCCCCGCGTGGTAGAAAGCACCCAGCGGGCCAACGCGCATGGCTGTGCCGTTGCCGGCGCTGAGGGTCCCGCTCTCCTGCCAGGAAACCCCTTGCCGGAGGGCCCGAACCGAGTCCCGAAACCCAGGCCCCGTGCCGCGAAAGGCGCCGAGGTAGCGGCCTCGAACCCCTTCAACGGGCTGAGCCAGTTCGACGAACTTCCGCGCCAGGGCCTCTGGATCGAAAGTCCCTTCCTCCAGCAGGACATCAAGGATGCATAGTGCCTGCTGTGCATCGTCGGTGTAGGCCCCCGGCAGCCGGCCCGTGTCCACATAATCCCGCAGCGTCCCAAACCGCCGGCTGATCTCCCTGGCCGACCAACCCTCCACCGGCGCTCCCAGCGCGTCCCCTACTGCCAGGCCGACAACGCTGCCGATGATTCGGTCGTGTGTGCGTTCGGTGCTGTTCATAAAGCTCCCGCCTGGATATTGGGTATTGGGTATTGGATATTGGCTTTGCCGCTGTTCCTTCCCAATACCCAATACCCAATACCCAATCTCTAATCTCCAATCTCCAGTCTCTTCTTGAGAGCTTCTGCGTGAGCAGTAAGACTTTCAGCTTCGGCAAGCCGCACCGCCGCCGGCGCTACCTCGTTGTGAGCGGAGAGGCTGGCGTTGATGACGCTGGTCACTTTGAGGAAATCCCGCACGTGGACTGGCGAGGCGAAGCGGGCCGTGCCGCCGGTGGGCATGATGTGGCTGGGGCCGGCGATGTAGTCGCCCAGGGCCTCGGATGCGGCCTCGCCAACGAAGATGCCGCCGGCGTTGCGGATGCGCCCCACCAGCGCCCACGGATCGCGCGTCAGCAGGCACAGGTGCTCGGGGGCGTAGGTGTTTGCCAGCTCGACAGCTTCGTCGAGGTCATGCACAATCACGATGCCGCCGTTGGCCTCCAGCGCCTCGGCGATGCTCTCTCGCCAGCGCAGTGCGGGCAACTGATGCTCGATTTCGCGCTGCGTCGCCCTGGCCAACTCAGCGGAGGGCGTGAGCAGGATCGACGTGCCCATGATGTGTTCGGACTGTGCCAGGAGGTCGGCCGCCACCCACGCGGGATCGGCCGAGTCGTCGGCGATGAGCAGCGTCTCGGTTGGGCCGGGCAGGCTCTCGATGTCTACCACGCCGAAGACAGCTTTCTTGGCCAGCACCACGAACAGGTTGCCCGGCCCGACGATTTTATCGACCTGGGGGATGCTCTCGGTGCCATAGGCCAGGCCGGCGATGGCCTGCGCGCCGCCGACTTTGAAGACCCGGTCCACGCCGGCCACCCGCGCTGCAGCCAGGATCACCGGGCTGAGTTGGCCGTCCTTGCCCGGTGGGCTGCTCACGATGATCTCTTCGACGCCGGCCACCCGGGCCGGAATCGCGGCCATGAGCAGCGACGACGGCAGCGGCACGGTGCCGCCGGGCACATAGACGCCCACGCGCTTCAGGGGCCGCACGATCTGGCCGTACGCCTCGCCCTCCTGCCAATCCATCCACGAATCCCGTGGCTCTCGCTCGTGAAATCGCCAGATGCGGCCGGCCGCCAATTCCAGCGCCTGGCGCAGTTCCGACGGTGTCTCGTGCCAGGCAGCCTCGATTTCGGCATCGGATATAGGCAGAGCTGCGAGCTCGACGCCGTCGATGCGTTTCGTGTAGTCAAGGATAGCTACATCACCCCGCTCGCGTACATCGGCCAGGATGCGCTCAACGACCTGGGCCGGCGTCAACAGTTCGCCGAAGATGCGTTCGATGCCGGCGGCGATGGCCGGCGTCACCTCGACCTGGTCAAGCGGTTGCCGTCTTAGAATCGTCTCACGCGCTTCGGTTGAGCTCTTGAAGATGCGGATTGTTGTAGTCATTTCTGTTTGCTCTGGTCATTGGGTATTGGATATTGGATATTGGGTATTGG
>JBHHXF010000211.1:0-6560 GCA_046756905.1 Anaerolineae bacterium
GCCCGAACACAGCGGTGTCCGACCCTTGCCGGCGGAGGTAGCCGACCTCCCTGAGCGTGTAGACTGGCGCACGGCCAACAGCGCCACCTTCGAAGCCAGCAAGGGTCGTTTCACCACGGTCATGGGCGCGGAGCCGCTCCACTACCAGGACGCGAGCGGCGCCTGGCAGGTCATCAACCCGGCCTTCCGGACCGGTCGGGAAAGCTTCTACGTGCAGCGCAACTCCATTCGCAGCCGGGCCGGCCTGCGCAGCGCCTGGCTCTCCGCCGCCGTGGGCGAGGCAGCCGTTCGGTGGCAGGCGACGACCCTCGGCGCTGCTGGCATCGGCGGCGGCTTCACGGAGCTCACCCACGCGCTGGAGGAGGCGCTTGACTTCGCCGAGCTGCGGGAGGGTGGGCGTGTCCTGCACTACGCCGGCGGCTGGAGCGACAAGAACCTGGCCGAGGAAATCATCAGCGCGCCTGGAAGCCTGGAGCACCTGCTCATTCTGGCCGAGCCGCCGCGATCGGACGGGACGCCGGAGTTCCTGGAGCTGCAGGCCACGTTGGAGCTGCTGCCCGGCATGTCTCTCTGGGCTGACGGCCGGCAGCAGTCCGGTGCCTTCCGCACCACCGGCGCGCTCGAAATACACGACCAAGCCGGCGAGGTCGCCATCATCTTCGATCCGGTGCGTGCTTTCGAGCAGGCAGCGCCGCAAGTGGCCGTGGCCGGCGAGTACGCAGTTTTTCGCGGCCATCAGCCCGGCCAATGGACCGTCGGCGTTCGCACACCGTGGACGTGGTGGTCCGCTGCCGAGCGCCACTACCCGGCTGTGATCGACCCCACCATGCACGTTCTCCAAACCACCGGCTATGGTAACGGGATGGCCTGGGTTAGCGATGGCACAGGCGACACCGACAACCCCGACCTAGACCACTATCAGCTCGGGAGGGTACTCCTGGGCTCCACCAACAGTTCGGACCAGTATCATGGCTACCTGCAATTCAACAGCCTGCCGGCCCTGCTCACCAACCACCCGATGAAGGTCGAACAGGCCACGCTGGTGGTCACGCCGCAGAGACAGGGGCGAGTCGGCTACGAATTCGACCCGGACGATGACATTGATTGGAGCAAGGTAAGTATCTCGCGCCCGGTGAGACTGTGGGCGGTATCACAATCTCCCGCGGACCCCAACAGGCTTCCGCTCTGCGCTTGGCATGACCTTACCGGGACCTGCTTCACGCTGGCCGACGGCCGAATCGGAACCGACCCAAGCACCCACAACTGGAATAGCCGCCCGGAAGGAGTTGCGCCATACAAGACAGGGACGTTGACCCTCGGGCCGAAACAGGGCAACGATCGCAAAGGCGAACCCACCTCGTTCGACGTCACCCAGGAGATCCGGGACTGGTACAACGAGAGTCCACGCCCTGAACACGGGCCGGCCTTCGTCCTCGTCTTCGGCGACGCGAGCTGTCCCTACTCAAAGTCGTGGCTGGACGCGAATTATATCCCGCCTGACGACAATTCCGTGGTCCCCAGATGTTTCCGGTTCAAGATCACGCCCGAAAACGCGCAGTTGCAGATCACCTACACCGCCCTACAGCTTGGCGTGGGAGCCAACTTCCTCAACAAGCCAGGCGTGCCGAGCTACCTCGACGGCATCTTTGCCGACACCAATCACCAATACGACCTGGCCATCCCGGCCGGCTTCGATCATTGGCGTGCGGCGGCTGTTCGCGGCAACCACGCCATTGAGCCCGCCCTACCCTCCAAGATCGGACTCAAGCTCGTAGATCACACCGGCGATCCGGTAAATCTAGTCAACGGCACCGTCCAGGAAGCCGACAAAACGGCCGTGGTCTTGATCGACGAACACAATCCCAGCAATGCTATCGAGGTGGCCGATCTCTGGGCCGAAGTGACGGCCTCGAATGAAAACGACTTTCCCAGCGACGAGGGCCGCAACTACCGCATCGAACACCAACGCGCCAGTGAATGGGGCCTGCCCTACAGCGCCTGGCAGACCCAAAACATCTTGTTCAGTACAGACCGGCTCATCCATCTGGGCGAGTTCGAGGTGGCGACCGGCGACGATGTCCTCATCCGGGTCAGCGCCCCGGTTACCTTCCCCCTGACGATCGGGCTGGCGGCGCCCACCAGCGGCAGTGACAAGGCCGACTCGGCCCTGGGGAACGTCAACCTGGACAAGCATTTTGAACCGGAAGGTCAACCTATCCGCGACAAGTCTTTCACGGTACAGACGCCCGGCAAGTGGGCGCTGGCGCTCATCAACCAGGGCCGCCCCATCCTCGATCCCAACCCTTTCACCGGTCCGGTGCTTGCCCACCAGGTCGTCGTGGAAATCCTGAGATGCCATGCCGGCGAGATTGCCACGGACAAGTGGGACTGCCAGCCAGTGATTCTGCCTGATGCGGGTACCCCAAAGGCCACGGCCCTGGGCCTGACCGTCTACAGCGAAGGGGGATTCGTTGGCGATCCGGACAGCGATACGTGGTGCACCACCAACGAAGGAATTGGCACACCCATCATCGGCCCGGACGTGAATGGCCGCTGGGTAGTGGTCGGGCAAGGGTCGGTTTGCCGCAACGGGGACACCATCAGCACGACCGAAGACAGCGGCATTGGCCTGGCCATCGAGATTCCCATCCCCAAGCCCTTCCCCGATGGCACCACGCGGGGGAAACTCCCTCCACCCAAATTTGTCTACGGCTCGACAGCCCACTATCCTCTCCCGGCCGGCTACCCCACCGGCGTCGTCGTCCGTGCGGGGGACAGCGGGCAGCTTGAACCACAGGTGGATACCCGGCGCAACTTTGCCCCTTTCGACGAGTATTGGGGCACGGTTTTCACCCCCGGGGCCGACTCTATCTCCACCACCGAAATGAAGGCCCACGGAGAGGGGATCATCAACGCCACTGTCACCGTGACACCCACCGACCCCGTGAATCTGGATTGGGACGTCCTCTGGGCCGTCTATCCAGAGGAGACGGCCGGATATGAGTACGTCTTTGACGTGCAGGCCGACCAGTCCCCGGCCCTGCCCTCGCCGACCCTGCTGGCCAGCTTGCAGTTGCGGATCCTCGGCGCGGGCAACGTGGCCACCGGCCTGATCGAGAGCCTCGATTACTACAAGCTCGAGACGATCGTTGATGCCGGTCAGTTCCAGGCCGGCAAAGCCAAAATCACCCAGGATGACGACCTGGGTGGGGCAACCAAAAACATAAAGGTCGTCGTCCAGCCGCCCGGCTTTCCCCGCTTGCCGGCCAACGAAAAGAGTTGCAGCTATCTGGGCGCAGCCACCAGTTGCCTCGATCTGCGCCGCGACGACTATGAGTGGGACAATGGGAGCGGCGACAAAAACGTCCAGCCCTGGGAACTGCCCGACATTCACATCGAGGATTCGGCGGGACTGATGATGTTCAGCCGCCCCGGCGATCTGCAGATCTTTAGCGCCGATCACCCCTATGCCGCGAATTTCGATCAGTCCTTCAGCTTTGACACCTGGGGGGCAACCGTCAGCGTCAAGGAGGAGGAGTGTACCGAAGGCGGGCCGGTAGTCACCGTCGTCCGGGGATCAGCCAACATCGCCCTGCCGTCGGTGGGAGACGATGGCAGCGGAGGATCGGGCGGCATTACCGTCAACTTTAAACTGTGCCAGGCCAAGCTCTACCAGGCCAAGATCACCCTCAGCGTGCCCCCACCGGGCATTCCCGCAGGCAGTACGGGCGTGGGTGTCAATCTCATCGGTGGAGAGGTGACGGTCGACCCCGATTTTACCCAGATCGAACTCCAGTTGGGCTTTCAAACGCTGGATGGCGCCACGATTACCGGCGGTACAGGATCGGTGTTGATTGATACGCGGGGTTTGTTCGAACTGCAAGCCTCGGCCCTCATCGTCGGTGTCCTGGACGCAGACTTACTGCTCCAGGTGGCCTGGGAGCCGCTCGACGTGCTCCTCCAGGCCGAGGTCGGCGCCTTCGGCGGGCTGATCACCGGCGCGCTGAAACTGCATGCCTGGGTTGGACAGGGCTGGCAGGGCAAGTACTATTGGCTCCCGGCCAACAGTGATTTTCACTTTACCGGCAGTATCAAGGCCACCCTCTTCATCAAAGAGGACGCCGTCATCGAGTGGCTGCCACCCTTTGACATTTCCCGAGGCATCAAGATCGCCTTTGGCGAGTTCTGCACCAACGACAGTTGTACGAACTATGCCTGGGGCATGTCAGCCGTGTTCACCATGTTTGGGTTCGACGTTGGACTTTATGTTGACGAGGACGGTCCCGAGCTCATCCTCGGCACGGACGATCACGTCCTGCTCGACGAATACGGCGGCAGCCTTCAAGCCGCCAACGTGAGCACTCGCACGGGGGATTCAGATCGAGTTGTGTCCCCGTCCTCCGTCGGCCCCGCGGCGCCGGCGCCACCAGACCTCACGACGATCGAACCGCCGGGCAACCTGCAGATACACCTCTACCAGCCGCCCAAGTCGCCCGTTGACGACTGGCCCAAGGTTGCTCCGGCTACCCACGGTTGCGACACGACGAGCACGCCCCTGACACACGTCTGTCCGTTCCCCATCGCGCCTGGTGCGGCCGGCCGGGCCATCTTTTCCGTTTTCTGGCTGAACAGTGGAATGGCCATCACGCTGATCAAACCGGACAACACCGAGATCACCGGCGATGCGCCCGGTGTCGTCTACACCCAGACCCTCTCGACGGGCGGCAAGCGGGTCACGTTTGCCGTCACCCCGGTCAGCGGTGAGACACTGGAGGGCGGCACGTGGCGATTGCGGCTCGTCGGCCCCGGCCTGAACTTTCCGAACGCGACCATCCAGCACAACTACTCCATCCTCTTTGCCACCGACCCGCCGCCGCCTACTTTCAACTGGATCAATCCGGTGAGCCAGGTTGACGGATCGGGGCAGATCACCTTGCAGTGGAGCGCCCTGCGCGCGTCACAGCCGATCACCGAACGACTGGAGCTGTTCTACACCCCCCTGGCAGCCAAGCCGGTGACCGAGACCCAGATCATCAGTCCCACGATGATCGCCAACGGCATCCATGCCTCGGATGGCAGCTACCTGTGGGATACCTCGGGGCTGGGATCCGGCGAGTACGCGGTCGGCGCACGCATTGACGACCACCATCATGCCAATGGCCACATCGTCTCCTGGGCGCCTGGCTCGGTGGTCATCACCGACACCACGCCGCCGCCCGCTCCAGTGGTCGCTGGGGACGTAACCCTCAAGGATGCGCTGGTGGTCGTCTGGTGGCGCGATGACACGACGAAGGACCTGGCCGGTTACCTGATCGAGTACACCTACCCATCCTGGGACAACCAGCACCTGCAGCGGGTCAGGCGGTTGTTGCCCACCCCACCCTGGGAAGCAATCTTTGAACAGGCCCGGCTCGGCGGGCTGCTCCAGGGCTACACCACCACCTACTGCGTGCGGGCCTACGACGCCTCCGGCAACGTCAGCAGTTGTACGCCCGTCACAGTGACCGTGGGCGATCCCGACAGGCCGCTCGGGCCGCCCCGAAATCTGGAGGCCGGCATGGTGACCAACCCGTTCGCCGGGGGCGCCAGCCTGCATGTGGTGTGGGACCCGCCGGAAACCGGAGGCGCGGCCGGCTATCTCCTCGGGTACGATCCGATTGGCTGCCAGATTCCGGGTGGGAGCCACGTGGCCGAGCAGGGTCTGCCGCCAATAGACGTCGGCTACGTACACGAGTACGACCTCACCGGCCTCACGGACGGCCAGCGCTACCTGATCTCGGTGGCGGCCTACAACGGCATCGGCTACCTGGGGCCGGAGGCGACGACTATTGGTATGTACGCCGATCCGACCGACGGCAATGGCGATGGGCTGTCTGACGCCTGGGCGGCGATCTTCGGCGTGACGGGCACCACAGCCGATCCGGACCAAGACGGTTTGACCAACATCGAAGAGTTCAACCTCGGCACCTACCCGACCAAGGCCGACAGTGACCGAGACGGATTCGACGACGACGTCGAGGTCGAGGCCGGCACCGACCCCTGCGGCCCGGAGCATCCGCCCCATCCCATCGGGCCCAAGCTCACCCTCGCCGGCCAGGCCTTGTACAAGTTCGTGACGTCGAGCAACGGCCCATCGATCAACCCACAGAAGCTTCAGGTCTACAACTTCGGGGCCGGCATGCTGAACTGGACAGCCTCCAAATCAGCTTCGTGGATCACCCTCAGCGACAGCAGTGGCACCGCACCTTCGGAACTGCTGATCGGCGTCAATCCGAAGGGGATGGCCCCCGGCCGCTACAATGGCATGGTCACCATCAACACTTCCAGCGCCGCTGAGACGTTCGGCCTCCTGACGGCCGATGCCAACAGCCGAGGCGAGACCGCGACGGTCGAAGTGAGCGTGCAGGTGCTCCCCCCAAGGCAGTACTCGCTATACCTGCCATTGCTTACAGTGAGGGGCATGACGGCAGAGCCCGTACCCACGCCCACATCGACACCGACCAGCAGATTAACAGCGACCAGCACGCCTTCACCCACCGTGACAGATACGCCGACGGCCA
>JBHHXF010000212.1:0-6547 GCA_046756905.1 Anaerolineae bacterium
TCCCCCTTTCTCGGGGATTGAGACGCCGCACCTGGTCGAGGCGAACGGTAAGGCGTACTTCGCAAACTGCGCGTGGGACGCGTTCGGAGTCGCAGCGGCGCTTCACTGCGATGCGGACATCAAAACCTCGTGTGCAGACTGCGGAGAGCCGATAGAACTCCAAGTCAGGAACGGTGAACCTGTACCTCAAGAATGTGCCGTTCACTTTGCCGTACCCGCAGCGCACTGGTGGGATGACATCATCTACACCTGACAGACCATGCTTTTCTTCCGGTCGGAAGAACACGTCAACCGCTGGTGCGAGGCCCAGGGTGTTCCACGGCGTCCAATCATTTCGCTTGAGCAGTTGTGGCACCTGGCAGTGACCTGGTATGAGAACCGGCTCACCGTTGACTCGCGCCGCCCTGGCCCAGAAGACATGGTTGGAATATTCGTTGCAATCGGGTTAGAAGGGCCGTTTTGGAATCCACAGTCGGATCAGCGGACTTCGGCCACCTGACTGCTGAAATCGGCGACGACTGATTCCGAGACCATGATGAGGCAACTCTTCCTCTTCGGTGGAATACCAGACAGTTTCGAGTCCAACTCCGCTCCGTTTGTGGAGGCAGCCGGCGGTCGATCAGCCAGGATTGCGCTACTTCTACAGGGCGGACCCGACTGGGAGGCGTATGTGTCTCGGTATCGCGATCCCTGGCTCCGTCTGGGGGCAGCGGAAGTCGTGCCAATTGTGCCCGCCGGCGACACGACTGAGTTGAGCGCTGAAGCACTTTCTCACCTGCGAGATTGCTCCGGCATCTTCATGGGTGGAGGCGATACGCGCAGGTATCGGGAGATCTATGTGCTCAGTGAGGCCGGCGCGATCATCAGTGAGCGTTACATGGCCGGCATTCCATACGGAGGCATGTCGGCGGGCGCACTGGTAGTGCCCGAGGTAG
This sequence comes from Anaerolineae bacterium, assembly GCA_046756905.1. Taxonomy (GTDB): domain Bacteria; phylum Chloroflexota; class Anaerolineae; order Epilineales; family JAANWY01; genus JBHHTZ01. The sequence goes on from JBHHXF010000212.1 coordinate 936, forward strand.
GCATCGTGTGGGGGAGCAAAATGACGGAACCCACGAACCAATACCTTGTGCGGACTGAGTTCTACCTCGACCCCGAGGGGGACGGCGATGTGGAGCTAAGAGTCGGTGAGGGGCTGGGGCTACTGCGAGACTGTATCGTTGAGGTCCATTGCACCGAGTTGGGCGGCTTACCGCGCATGATCCAGGCCGTGGAACTCGCCGAAGCCACCCACGGCCTCGGCATGGATGACCCAATTTGCCTGGCGATCCAAGATGAGACGCGAGTCAAGGTCCACGGCAGCGGGAGGGCCTACGTCGCGAGAAGATTGGGATCTCTCAGGTTTGAGATACAGGTGCTGGAGCCTGGGGACGAGTTTGAGATGACACCACACACTACGCAGTACGCAGTACGGACATGACAGCACACACACACCATCCCGAACGCCGCGCCGGCATCATCGGCTGGCCCGTAGCTCACAGCCTGTCGCCGGCCATGCACAACGCCGCCTTCCACGCCCTGGGCATGGACTGGCGCTACGACTTGCTCCCGACACCGCCCGACACCATCGAACAGCAGGTCTCTGAACTGCGAGCTCCAGAGTTTGCCGGCGCCAACGTCACCATCCCCCACAAGCAGGCCGTGATCCCCTACCTCGACCGGCTTGTGGACGCCGCGTCTGTGATCGGCGCGGTGAATACCATCGTTGCCAGCGAGGAGGAGCTGGTCGGCTACAACACGGACGTCGCCGGCATCCGATGGGCGCTTGAGCAGAAGGGGGTAATGCCGGCCGGCTGGCACGCCGTGGTGCTGGGGGCCGGCGGCGCTGCGCGGGCTGCCCTCTACGCGCTGCACACCCTCGGCGTGCCGTCGATCAGCGTGTTCAATCGCACGCCCAAACGCGCTGAAACCCTGATCGAGGAGCTGCGGCCGCATCTGATCGATACCACACTGGAAGCGGCGCCGCTCACGGATGTTGGCCGGCTGGAAATGGCGCTGGGGCAGGCCGGCCTGCTGATCAACGCCACCTCGGTGGGCATGCATCCCGCCGTGGACGCATCGCCGCTGCCCGCCGGCGTGGACCTGCCGGTGCACCTGGTGGTGTTCGACATGGTGTACAACCCCCAGGAAACCCGGCTCCTGCGACAGGCGCAGCGTGCCGGCGCTCGAGTCGTCAGTGGCCTGGACATGCTGATCGGCCAGGGCGTGGAGGCGTTCAGGCTGTGGACCGGCCGGACACCACCCGTTGGTGTGATGCGACGGGCGGCGCTGGTGGCGTTAGGGTTATGACGAAGGGCGTCAGTTTTAACACGAGGTGAGGAGAGGGCCGCCAGGCCTGGGGGTAGCGGCTGTGTTCTTGGAGGCCGGCATCATCTGAAGAATGCGAAGAGGACGCCCAAAATGACTGCCAGTTGCCCTACCCAGAAGACGAACATCCAACGCGTTAGCTCGGCCCCGGTGCTAGCCATCTCAACCTTAAGCTCGGAAATGCGCTCGCTGAGTCGGACTTCGACGTCGGCGATCTGCTGACTGAGATCGGATCTCACGTCGGCGATCTGCTGACTGAGATCGGATCTCACGTCGGCGGTCTGCTGACTGAGATCGGATCTCACGTCGGCGGTCTGCTGACTGAGGTCGCCTTTGACGTCAGTCGTGTGTTGATTGACCTTCGCGATCTCCTCGCTGAGCCGCCGTTCGTACCTTTCTTCAGCCAGGACGAGGACATCGCGCTTGGTTTCCTCGGTGGCGCGATTGAGCAGATCGATTAATTCGTCGGCTGCCTGGTCGCCAAGCTGCTGGCGCAGTGTTCGCGGGACGCTGATGACGGGCAAGTTCCAACTCCTATCGACGATCTATCAGATTTTGCCGGGTGCGGCAAGATTCGTTGGGGGAGGAATTTTCCGGTCTCTCGGCCTGTTTCCCAACGGATTTTACCGCATGTAAATCATACCACATGTTCGCAGATTGGACAACTGCACGCTGAGAGGATGGCATAGATTGATGATAAACCGATTGCGCTTTCTGACCGCCGGCGAGTCCCACGGGCCGTACCTCACGGCCATCCTGGAGGGAATGCCGGCCGGCCTTCCGCTGTCCGAAGAAGACGTGAATCCCGATTTGGTCCGCCGGCAGATAGGCTTCGGCAGCGGGGGGCGCATGAAAATCGAGAGCGATCACGTGGAATTCTCCGGTGGCGTGATGAACGGTCTCACCACCGGCGGCCCCATCGCCATGCGCATCCACAACAAGGACTGGGCCAACTGGGCCGAGAAAGAGATCCCGCCCATGACCATCCCGCGCCCCGGCCACGCCGATCTGACGGGCGCCATCAAGTATGGCTATCGGGAGTTGCGGCTGGCCCTGGAGCGCGCCAGTGCCCGCGAGACGGCCTGTCGGGTGGCCGCCGGCGCGGTGTGCAAGCGGCTGCTGGCGGAGTTCGGGGTGCGGGTTGGGGGCTACGTCACCGAGATCGGGGATGTCAGCGCGACGATTCCTACAGAAATGAGCTACGAGGAGCGCTGGGCCTCCGCCGAGACCTCCGAGGTGCGCTGCCCGATTCCTGAGGACAGTGAGGCCATGATCGCCTGTATCCGTGAGGTGGCCCGGCAGAAGGACACGCTGGGTGGCGTCTTCGAGGTGGTGGCGACAGGTGTTCCGCCTGGGCTGGGCAGCCACGTTCACTGGGATCGCCGGCTGACGGGCCGGCTGGCCCAGGCGGTGCTCAGCATTCAGGCCATGAAGGGGGTGGAGATCGGGCCGGCTTTTGAGAACGCCCGCCGGCGCGGAACCGAGGTTCACGACGAAATCTTCAACGAACATGGCAACCTGGTGCGGCGGACGAATCGGGCCGGCGGCCTGGAAGGCGGGATCACCACGGGGCAGCCCATCGTCCTCCGGGCGGCGATGAAGCCGATTTCGACGACGTTGAACCCGCTTCGGTCGGTTGACCTGGCCACGGGCGAGCCGGCCACCACCGCCTACGAGCGCTCCGACTACTGCGCGGTTCCCCGCGCCGTCGTCGTGGGAGAGGCGATGGTGGCCTTCGTGCTGGCGGATGTGCTTCTGGAGAAGCTGGGCGGCGACAGCCTGGCGGAGATGCGCCCCCGTTTCGAGGCCCTGCGGCGCAGCCGGCTGGAAGACCTGACGATGGACAGCGTACCCTGGCGGTTCGGGTATGGGCCGGCAGCAGGAGACGCAGGGTGAGCCGTCCGACGAATGAATTGCTCGTTGGTTGACAAATAGGAAGGGACAGCCATCATGGAGCTCATTGCCGTAAAGACTCCGGCGGACGGCTACAACATCGCACTAGGCACAGGAGTGCTGGACGATCTTGGCCGGCTGATGGCCGAACGAGGGCTTGCCGGCCGGGCGGCCATCATCAGCGACGAGACGGTGGCCGGCCTTTACGGGCGTCGCGTAACCCAGAGCCTGCAGGAGGCCGGCTTCGCCCCTACCACCGTCACCTTCCCCGCCGGCGAGGAACACAAGAACCTGGACACCGTACGTCACCTGTACACGGCTCTGGTCCAGGCCCAGATGGAGCGGGGCAATCCGGTGGTGGCATTGGGCGGTGGCGTGGTGGGGGACACCGCCGGCTTCGTCGCAGCGACGTTCTTGCGCGGCGTGCCGCTGGTCCAGGTTCCGACCACCTTGCTGGCCACGGTGGACTCAAGCGTGGGGGGCAAAGTGGGGGTCGACCTGCCGCAAGGGAAGAACCTGGTGGGCGCGTTCAAGCAACCGGCCCTGATCGTGGCCGATGTGGGCACGCTGGCCACCTTGCCAGAGCAAGAAATCCGCGCCGGCCTGGCCGAGGTCATCAAGGCCGGCATCATCGGCGATCCGACATTGTTTGAGCACCTGGAGCGCAACGGGCGCGAGCCACTGCCATGGGTCATTCGCCTCGCCATCGAGGTCAAGCGGGACGTGGTGCAGGAGGACCCCTTCGAGGGTGGGCAGCGGGCGGTCCTCAACCTGGGACACACCTTCGGGCATGCCATCGAGGTTCTGAACGACTACCAGATGCCGCATGGGTTCGCGGTCAGCATCGGCATGGTCATCGCGGCACGGGTGGCCGTCGCTCTCGGACTCGCTGACCCGGAACTCGAAACCCGCATCGCCGGCACCCTGGGGCGGCACGGGCTGCCGGTCCGACATGGCGAGGCATCGCCTGCAAGCATCTGGGACGTAATGGGGACGGACAAGAAGCGGAAAGCCGGCACGCGCCGCTACGTGCTCCCCCGCGCCATCGGAGATGTGATCGTCACGTCGGATGTGCCGCAAGAGGTTGTCATGACTGTATTGAGGGAGACCAGTGAGCTACAAAGTGTTGATCCTGCACGGACCAAACCTTAACCTGCTGGGGACGCGTGAGCCTGAGGTCTACGGCTCTGTGACGTTAGACGAAATCAACCGCCGGCTACAGGACAAGGCTGCTGAGCGCGGCGTCGAAGTCCGATGTGTCCAGTCCAACAGCGAAGGCGCGTTGATCGACGCCATCCACGATGCCCGGGGCTGGGCCGATGGAATCATCTTCAACCCCGGTGCGTACACCCACACCAGTTTCGCCTTGCGCGATGCTATCGCCGGCGTGGGGCTGTCGACGGTGGAGGTACATCTGTCCAACGTCGACGCCCGCGAGGAGTTCCGGCGTCGGTCGGTCATCGCGCCGGTGTGTGTGGGGAAGGTAGCCGGCTTCGGATGGTACAGCTACCTCCTTGGACTCGATGCATTATTGAATACACTGCATTCTAGCTGATGAACGTAAGCGTAACTGAAGCGTTGGAACTTGACGCTGTGATCGGCGTATGGTATAATAGAACCCGATTTGGAAATAGAATGAAGGGTGAGTCGTGAGGATACGTCATTTTAAGATTCAGCGTACTGGTTTTAACTCGCAGTGGACCGTGCAGAGTCATGCTACGTGGCATAATCCGCTGCGATACGACTTTATGCGCGACTCTCACGCCACGGAGGAGTAATGGCAGACTGAATTGCAGGTATGCTAAGAATCCTTCAGAGGCGTGAGACCAATAGGTTTCACGCTTTTCGTTCTTTCCCAATAGATGACACACAGGTGTTGGCTCAACCGAAATATTGCCTTGCTAATAGGACGGATTTAGGCTAGACCTCCCCGTAGCTCAGTGGAAAGAGCGTTGGGTTGCGGACCCAAAGGCCGCAGGTTCGAATCCTGCCGGGGAGGCCATACGCCCTCGTAGCTCAACTGGACAGAGCGTCTGACTTCGAATCAGAAGGCTGGGGGTTCGAGTCCCTCCGGGGGTACTTGGTCACAAGCAGCCGGGTTCGTACGCGCGGAAGTGGCGGAATTGGCAGACGCGCTAGGTTGAGGGCCTAGTGGGCTTAATGGCCCTTGAGAGTTCAAATCTCTCCTTCCGCATTCCCAAGCCCATCAAGTGGTACTGCACCTGAAAAATCTATAGCGCAGGCAGGGATCCGTCGCTGGCAGTTTGCTGACTTCCAGATTGGTCGGTGTACCACTGATGTGGGACACAAATGGCCGATCACTATTGGAAGCCGGCCGGCTGCTAGAGGAACTTCCCGACTGCCACTGTCGGTTTCATGACCGGCGATATGTGGGCCTCACGAAACCGTAAGTGAGGGCGCAGGCCGGCGACGG
>JBHHXF010000213.1:0-6506 GCA_046756905.1 Anaerolineae bacterium
TCGTTCATGACCTTCGTCTGTCGCTGAGGCAGGAAATAGTAGGCTTCTTTGCGAAGGATAGCCAGCACGTCCTGCTGCCAGGTGTCCAGCGGAGCGTGTTCCAGCAGAAAGAGCATGACGTCATGCTCTGGCTCGACCGGGAAGCGTTTCTTGCGGCTTGTCTGTTCATCCCGAATACGTCTGGCCTCTTCCGCCAGGACCGCCGGCGGGTTGATAAACGAGTCCATGTAGTCCCTGGCCGGCAACTCCCCGGGCCGGTGCTCAGCCACTGCGGTCTCTTCATCGTCCCATGGTTCGGGAATTGGCCGGCGGCGGACCCCCGGCAGGTGCGGATCGATCAGATTCTCAATGGACAGACAGACGTCGATGAAGTCCTCGACCTCATCCTCGCCATGCTTGTCCATATACCGGCGGATGCGCGTGGCGTGGTTTGCCATCTCGTCCATCATCTTGCGGCTGGTATGAGCGAACCACAGGTTGTTCTTAAAGAAGTCCGAGTGGGCGTAGACATGTGCCATCACCAGCTTCTGATCCACGGCTTCGTTGGAGACGAGGAGGTAGGCATAGGATGGATCGTTGTTAATCACCATCTCGTAAATCCGGTGCAGCCCGTAGGCATAACTCTTCCTGAGCCGCTCATACTCCATTCCGAAGGACCAGTGGGGATAGCGGTTCGGGAAACCGCCCAGCGCCGCCACCTGGTTCATCTGGTCGAAGTCCAGCATTTCAAATATGACTTCATAGAAATCCAGCCCATAGTCGATGGCCACGTCTCGGATTTCGTTACGCACTTTGGCCAGAGAGGCCGGCAGTTCTGTTGTCATAGTTACAATACTCTACTTGTCGATAGATTCTGGCTGCCGATCACTGAATACTGATCACTGAATACTGATCACTGTTTATTTGCCTTTGCCGAGAAACGTCTGAATTGCGTCATAGATGCCATCTCGATCGGGAATGTCTGACAGGACGAGCTTTTCCTCGTTCGGGAACGCCTCTTCCAGGTCGGTGATGAACTCGCCACTGCCGTAGTAGCTGCGCACCTGGCCGTAGCAGAACATGTTCGACTTGGGCAGCAAGTGCTCTTCCAGGATCTCCATGCACTTCCGGGTGTCGTCGCCGCCCCAGTTATCGCCGTCGGAGAAGTGGAACGGGTAGATGTTCCACTCTTGCGGGTCATAGTGCTCGTCGATTAACCGATTGCACAGTGTGTATGCCGAGGAGATGAGCGTGCCGCCGCTTTCGCGCAGATGGTAGAAGGTGTGCTCATCGACCTCCCTGGCAGCAGCATCATGAACGATGTAGCGAGTTTCGATGTTCTGATACTGATACCGCAGCCAGGTATCGATCCAGAAAGCGGTCAGCCGGACCATCTCCTTCTGCTCGTCGCCCATGGAGCCGCTTACATCCATCATGTAGACGATTACAGCGTTACTTTGCGGCAGGTGCTTGACGTTCCACGAGCGATACCGCTTGTCCTCGCGGATCGGCACGATTCGTGGGTTGGCCGGGTCGTAAGTCCCGGAGGCCATGTGCCGCTTCAAGGCCTCCTTGTAGGTGCGCTTGAAGTGGCGCAGGCTTTCAGGGCCGACCCGACGAATGCCAGTGTAGCGGTCCTTCTCCGAGATGATGTTCTCCTGCCCCCGAGGTTCGATGTTCGGCAGTTCCAGCTCATCACTCAGCAACTGGGCCAGTTCCTCGTAGGTTAGCTCGGCTTCCAGGATGTGCTGGCCCGGTTGATCGCCGGCCTTCCCCGTTCCCGCTTCGCCCTCAGCCGGCCCCAAGGGCGTGCCGGGCTCACCTTCGCCCTGTCCCACGCCCCCCGTCTGCTTATGGCCGAATTTGAATCGTGGAAGATCGATTTGGGGGATCGGAATGCTGACCACATTCCGGCCGCGCCGGCCGATCATCTCCCCCTGCGACATGTACTTGCGCAGGTTTTTCTTGATGTGGCCGCGGACGACTTTCTTGAACCGCCGGCTGTCTCGCTCAATCTTGGCTACCATGATGTGTTAGTTCCGCATGTCGCGCACGTCGCCACGGGCGAAGATACTGGCCACGTAGTTCAACACGTCGGTCGCACAGACCTGGCAATAACCATAGTTGCTGATCATGCGACTCTTGACTACGTCGATTTTCTCCTGGGTTTCCTGATCTATCACGCTGGTGACCAGGCTGGTCAGCTTGATGCTGTCCTTCTGATCCTCGAACAGCTTAAGCTCAAGCGCCTTCTGGAGCCGCGGGTTGGAGTCGTAGCGGAACGTCTTCCCATCCAGCGCCAGTGCCGCGATGTAGTTCATGATCTCGCGCCGGAAATCGTCTTTGCGGCTCTCGGGGATGTCGATCTTCTCCTCGACCGATCGCATCAGGCGCTCATCCGGCTCTTCGTCCTGGCCGGTGAACCTATTGCGGACCTTCTCCCGCTGCGTGTAGGCTCGTACATTGTCGATGTAGTTCGCTGCCAGGCGTTGAATCGCCTCTTCGTCGGCCGTGATGGCCCGCTGCACCTCGCTCTTGACGATGTCCTCGTACTCTTCCTTGACCACTGCCAGTAATGAGCGGTAGTGTTGGCGCTGCTCCTCACTGTTGATGAGGGAGTGGTGCCGCAGGCCGGCCTCCAACTCACTCAGCACCATGAACGGGTTGACACAGCCGTCGGGAAAGCGTGGATCGACCGCGTCGTCGCGTCGCAGGCTGCTAGAGTTGACCAGGGCGTTGGAGATCTTGTCCTGGATGTAGCGCGGCGAGATACCCTCCATGCCCTCGCGCTGTGTCTCGGCCTTCAGTTCCTTGACCGAATCCTCGGTGAAGCCACGCAGGGTCCTACCGTTGTAGAGCTTCATCTTTTGGAGCAGGGTGAGGCCGGCGTGCTTGGGCTCCTCCAGACGAGTCAACACGGCCCACATCGCTGCTAGGTCGATGACGTGGGGCGCGATGTGCTTGCAGGCGATTTGCCCCTGGTTGAAGTCCTTTTCGTACACCTTGATCTCGTCATCGAGTCGCGTGATGTAGGGCACGTCGATCTTTACCGTTCGGTCGCGCAACGCTTCCATGTACTCGTTATTCTGGAGCTTGCGATATTCAGGCTCATTGGTGTGACCAAGAATGACCTCGTCGATGTCGGTCTGGGCGAACTTCTTGGGCTTGATTTTGTGCTCCTGTGATGCGGTCAGCAGATCATACAGGAATGCCACGTCTAGCTTCAACACCTCGATGAACTCCACCAGCCCCCGGTTGGCAATGTTGAACTCGCCGTCGAAGTTGAAGGCCCGGGGATCGGACTCAGAGCCGTACTCGGCGATCTTCCGATAGTTGATATCGCCTGTGAGTTCCGTGGAATCCTGGTTTTTCTCGTCCTTAGGCTGGAAAGTGCCAATACCGCGACGATCCTTCTCAGATAAGATCAGGCGCTTCACCCGGACGTGGTTAACGACCTGCGTCCAGTCACCGTCATATTGCTCCAGCAAACGCTTGAAAACGAACCGACAGGCTGGGCACAGGTCGCCCTCAATGTGTATTTGATCGGTGTTCGGCAAGTCTTTATTGAGGTGTGCCAGAACATCATCGCGGAAGCGACGCGGGATCAAATGCAAAGGCTCTTCATGCATAGGACAGTCAAACTGGTCATCTTCTGTCTCCCAACCGAAGGTGTACAGTGCGCCTTCCGGCGTCTGAGAGTATTGTTCCAACCCTTTTTTCAGAAGCCGTACGATGGTGCTCTTAGAACTACCGACGGGGCCGTGCAGGAGGAGCACACGCCGCTCCGTGCCGTAGCGCTGGGCTGCGGAGTGGAAGGCATCCACCAACTCCATCAGGTGTCGGTCGAGTCCGTAGATGGCATCTCTACCATTATCAACGGGATCATCGAAAAACCTGTAGCGGATGATGGTTTCCTTGTTCTCGGTGTATTCCTCTGTTCCATACGACAAAATCATGTCGGCCAGGCGCTGGAACGCCGAGCGAGTAACCTTGGGATCGTTGGCGACGATGTCCAGATACTCTACGAAAGTGCCTTCCCAATGCTGATCTTTGAATCGCCCGGTGTCCTGCAACTGGCTAATCATGTCGATAACAGACTTACCGTTAGAATGTCTGTTACTCTGAGTCTTCACCTTCTCTGAAACTGCCATTCAATATACCTCCCTCTAGCGGTGTACGTGGACAGGACCGTAACCGAAAGCTGACGTTCGACCTGTGGGTGCAAAAAACCCCATCCGGGCCACGGGATTGTGGGATGATGGGGCAGCGGGTTGCCGAGACGGGTATGTTGCCAAAAGGCTTTGTTGTAGTCTAGAACGTGGCAAGCAACGAAATTGTTCCGAACAAACAGAAACCGACCCAGGTACATGACCGTGGGTCGGTTGTTAAGGTTCGATTCTGTTCCGAGTGCGGTTGTTTAACCTACCACCCGCTGGTCTCCTCCTGACCTCTTCCGTGTAGGCGCGTTGCCTTGGCCATGTCCCTTCTGAGAGATGGGTCGCCAACATCCTGGTCGGCACAATGGCCGGTCGGTCGTTTGTTCGGTGCCGGCTATTATACCAGACATCGGCAACTGCGTCAAACCGGCCAATTGCTCTACCTGCTGTAGCCCAACCACAGGGACCAATCATAAAATGTCACTGGATTCCCACATATCGTGTAACTGATCGACCCCACCGGTCACTTACTAAATGGACGTGGTCAATGAAAGAACTCTTACGGAGGGTGGTTATGGCATCTCAATCGTACTCTATGGGCGTGTCAGGGAATAACTTCCCGCTTTTCGACCGCCAGTCAGTAGAGCTATCTAGCATCCCTTCGACAACCCTTCGACAGGCTCAGGACAAGGCTCAGGACGCCGCCTGAGTAGCTGCGAACGCAGTGAAGCAGCGTATCGAAGGGTGCGGCCTGTTGCCAAGAGACCCGTTCTTCGCAAACCCGCACCCTTCGATACGGCCTCCGGCCTACTCAGGGTGCTCATCCCGAGGCCCCTCCTGAGCTTGACTAAGCGGCGTCCTGAGCCTTGTCCTGAGCCTGTCGAAGGGTTGTCGAAGGGGGCTTGACGAGGGGCTAGCCCTAGTTCAAAATGGAACGGGAACTTGTTTCTTGACAGACTCTAAGTCTGGGGTGTTGGCAAGGAGCAAGCACGTATTGACGGGCCTGGAAATCTGCCGTATACTGGCACTGGAAGGACATGAAAATGGAGTCGAAAAATGACTACCCAGTTTGATCACACAACATTTCTATCCCCTTTCACCTGGCGCTACGGCAGCCAGGAGATGCGCCACATCTGGAGTGAGGTGCATCGCCGCCGGCTGTTCCGCCGCATCTGGGTCGCCCTGGCGGAAGCGCAGCAGGCCGCCGGCCCTTCGACGGCCTCAGGACGCTGCCTCGTCACCACCGAACAAGTCGACGATCTGCGCGCCCATCAGGATGATATTGATATCTCGCGGGCGATGGAGATAGAGCGCGAAATAGGTCACGACCTGATGGCGGAGATACGCGCCTTTGCCGAGCAGTGCCCAGTAGGCGGGGGCATCATCCATCTGGGCGCTACCAGCACGGATCTCAAGGATAATGCCGACGCGCTGCGCATCCGCGAATCCCTTGATCTGGTCATTGACCGGCTGACCATGCTGCTGGAGACGATGGCCGGCCAGATCGATCGCTGGGCCGACGTCGCGTGCATGGGGTTCACTCACCTGCAGCCGGCTGAGCCTACCACCGTCGGCTATCGGCTGGCGCAGTATGGACAGGACCTGCTGATGGATCTCCAGGAGTTGCGGCGGGTGCGGGACGGCGTTCGCGGCAAGGGCATCAAAGGAGCGACCGGCACGTCGGCATCGTACACGGAGTTACTGGTCGGCACAGGTATGACGCCGGCCGAGCTTGAAGCGCGCGTCATGGCTGCGCTCGACCTGGAGGCTTTCGACGTCGCCACGCAGGTCTATCCGCGCAAGCAGGACTGGCTGGCGCTGAACGCGTTGGCGGGCCTGGCCGGCACGCTCTACAAGTTCGCCTTTGACCTGCGGTTGCTGCAATCGCCGCTGGCCCATGAGTGGTTCGAGCCGTTCGGCGCGGCGCAGGTGGGCTCGTCGGCCATGCCGTTCAAACGCAATCCCGTCGGGGCCGAGAACATCGACAGCCTGGCCCGGTTGGTGGCCTCGCTGCCGCGCGTGGCGTGGGACAACATGGCCCACACCTTGCTGGAGCGGACGCTGGACGATTCGGCCAACCGGCGCGAGGTGTTGCCGGCAGCCTTCCTGGCAACCGACGAGATTCTGCACCGCACGCGCCGTGTGTTGGAGGGGCTGGAAATCGACGAGCGGGCCGTGGGGCAAAACCTGGAGCGATATGGTACATTCGCCGCCACCGAACGGGTACTGATGGAGGCGGTGAAGGCCGGCGGCGACCGGCAGGCGCTGCACGAGGTGATCCGCCGGCACTCGCTGATGGCCTGGGAAGCAGTGGCTGCCGGCCAGCCCAACCCGCTGCCAGCGCGCCTGGCCGGCGACGAGGCGATCACG
>JBHHXF010000214.1:0-6500 GCA_046756905.1 Anaerolineae bacterium
CTGTCCACGCCCGCAGGACTCTACCAAGTGCTGTCAGGCTGAGGCCGCTGTATTGGCCCTCCAGACCCGCGACCATGTAGCGGCGTTCCGTCGGGTTGGCGGCGAAATCGGGGGAGTTCAGTACCCAGGCCAGGGCGTCGGCGACGGCCTGGCGCTTGTCCGCATTCCACTCGCGTGTTTGTTTCACCCAGAACACGGTATAGGCATACTCTAGCTTCGGTTTGTCGTAGTCCAATTCCGCCGGCAGGCGGGGCTTCTCAGATGCCTCACCCATGACTTGTCGGCTGAGCCTGCGAATGGTAGCCAGGAGTGAGCCGAGGGACAGCGTCGGCGGTGCTGATTCCGTATCCAATCCGATTGCTGACGACCGGGGTGCGCGCCGCAAGTGGAGGGTCCCCTCAGCGGCCGCTGTGACCGCTTCACGATGCCACAGCATGGCGTGGTATCGCCCAGCCTGCCAGTCTGCCAGTTGGTCGGCGTAGTGGGGACTGGCCGGATGCCCGGATTGGCCGGTGGGACAGACCGAGACAGACGCATCCAGGTCAGCCAGGTCCACGATCATGCGGTACGACGCCGAGTGGAAATCGTCGTAGTACGGCTGGATGCGGATCGCATTGGGCCAGACGGTGAACGGATCGCCGCCGGCAGGGTACGGTCCCCGATTGAGTAAACGTCCCAGCGGGCGCACGATGCCCAAGGGGTGCACCAGATGCAGCCGATTCACCGCCCCCCAGCGCCACGTGCTCATGTTCGGTCCGAGTGCCTGTTTCAACTGGGCAACGGCCGCCTTGAAATTGCTTGCCAGGAGCTCGTCCAGTGGACGTTCCGTGACGCCCGTTTCCTCCGGCCTGTCCAGCGTGGCCAGGGCAACCTCTACGTTCTGGGCAGCGGTGCCGCTGATGGGCTGTAGTAACGGTTGGAACCCCCGGCCGAGGTAGTACTCAGCAACAGGACCCAATTCCTCGGCAAACAGAGCGCGCCGGAAATGTACCATGGTTGTATAGGCCAGTGTTGCCCCAACGGCATCCTTATCCATCACGCCGTCCCAGTAGGCCAGATCGGCCTGGGCGGACCGGAGTTGAGGGTCATCCAGCTGTAGCCGGGCCACGCGTCGAGCCAGCCGCTGCATGGGAATGGACAGCAGATCGACCTGAATTGTTTCGAAGCTGGCCCGGTCGTGGTGTGTCCGCGCTCCGATCAACTCCGCGATGCGGCGGGCGCGAAAACCGGGCCGCCATCCGCGGCCCAGGTTGTGCGGATAGTCGTCGCCGGCCGGCTTGTTGTTCGCTGTCACGATGTAGCCGCTGTCAGGGTTGAAACTGCGCGGCAGCTCTTCCAGTGGCAGGTAACCTTCCCACTTGTACTCGTCGGTCCAGCCTGGTACGGGTGTAAGGCCGTCACCGCTCCGCCGGATCGGGATCTTGCCGGCAAACTGATAGCCGATGTTGCCGTCGATGTCGGCATATGTGACGTTGAGAACCGGCACGGAGTGATCCTCCAGGGCTTCCAGCACATCCTCCCAGTTCGTGGCGCGGTTCAGCTTGAGGAAACAGTCCGTGCTGCCGGCGTCCGGCTCATAGCCCGACCATCGTAGCGCCAGCGGCTGAGACTCCTGAGGCGCCAGGTCGGTGATAATGGGGCCGTGATGTGTGACGACGACTTCTTCGACGACGGGCCGGCGACGCCCGCGCACGCTGATTTCCTCCTGTAAGATCTGCGCTGGCTGCCACTCGCCGTTTACCCGATACAGATGCGGATAGCTAGGATGAAACCGCTCGATGTACAGGTCCTGGACGTCGGCCAGGCCGGCCGTGAGACCCCACGCGATGCGCTCGTTGTGGCCGATTATCACTGCCGGCACGCCAGGCAGCGAAGCGCCGGTGACGTTGTAGCCAGCCCCCACAAGATGGTTCTCGTACCAAATGCCAGGAATCCGCATGAGCAGGTGGGGATCGCTGGCCAGTAGCGGTTTTCCGGTGGCCGATCGTTTGCCCGAGACGACCCAACTGTTGCTGGCCCCCAGGTCGCCGGCGAAGGCATCGGCTCGTGCTTGACGTTTCAAGGCACTCTCGCCCAGGCCGGCATACTCGACATCCGGCACGATCACTGGGTTTTCTGGCGGATACACACCATCCAATCGCGACGCCCGGTCCGGTCCTATCCGGCCAATGATCAGGGCGCGGATGATCTCGGTGGTCCAATTTTCACTGAGACCAAAGGCCATCATTTTCGCCCAACTTAGGGAATCGACAGGCATCCAGGGTTCGGGCTGATAGTGCAGCAGGGTGAACTCCATGGGCAAGGCCGGCGTCGTTTCAAGGAAGCGATTTACACCCTTGGCGTAGGCCTCAAGGACGCGGCGGGCTTCGTCCGACACGGTTTGCAGGTCTGCTTCGACCTGCCGGCGCAGCCCCAGTACGCGCATCCAGCGGTCGATTTCCAGAGTGGTAGAGCCAAGCACCTCGGACAGCCGGCCAGCCACAAGCCGGCGCTGAAAGTCCATCTGCCAGAATCGATCCTGCGCATGGACGAACCCCTGAGCAAAGAACAGATCGTGTGCTGTGTCGGCGTAGATGTGAGGGACTCCCCAGCGGTCTCGGATGATCTCCACGTCGTCCAGGAGGTCCCCGATATCCAGCGTGCCGCTAGTCTGCGGGAGAGGCCGGCGCAGCAAGTGCCACGTGCCGGTGGCCAGGCCGAGTGCCAGCATGCCAAACGAACGGACCGCATGTGTCATATATGACTCCTTAAATTACCCATTCTGTGTCTCTCCCTATTCTACACATGTTTTACCAATTGTCGAATAACTACCCAAGGGAAACCATCATTGAAGAAAAGGAGGGCAATAGTGGGTAAGTGTTTGGTAAGTCCATTGTGTTATACTAACTGTTAGAATTACCCCTATGTAAGGTGACTGCTGGATAGTCTCAGGGTAAGTGTTCGGTAAGGTTGATTAACTATACTTACCAGTAAGAATCACTCATGATATTTGAAAGGAGTTCATGATGAAGCATCGAATCACGCAGTATCTCCCCTATGTGAATCAGCAGACAGTAGCGGTGATATACGTTCTGTTGATCCTGGCGGCAATGATCATGGCGGGCGGCGCGCCCACCGGAGCATACGGGGGCGCCGGCTAGGCTGTGATTTTGCTCCTCGGCATCGGTCTTGCCATTGTCGTAGGGCTGCTTCGAGGAGGAAATCTCAGGAATCTCGGCAGTATTCGTGTCCGCTGGGCATGGCTGGTCTTGGTTGCCCTGACCATGCAGGTCGCTCTTGGGCGCCTGCCGACAGACTGGTCGGGCACAGCACGGCTGTTATTCCCGCTGACCCATCTGGCTATTCTGGTTGTGGCCTGGGTCAACCGTGACCTGAGTGGGATGCGGTTGTTTGCGGCCGGTGTTCTACTAAACTTGGTTGTAATTGTCGGAAACGGCGGGTTCATGCCCGTCGAACCAGAGGCGTTGGTAAGTGCTGGCATCGCTGAAAGCGTGGAGTTCGTGCCGCTGTACAGTCGCGTAGCTGGCAGCAAGGCTCTCGTATTGCCAAGGGCGGAGACCGCACTGTGGTGGTTGTCTGATATTATCGCTCTGCGCCCCATCAAGACAATCGTGAGCCTCGGAGACCTTTTGATGGTCCCCGGTGTGTTTCTACTGGTTGAGGAAGGGATCTTGAATCAGGAGGACGAATAGATGGCAGCTAATGGACTGGGTTGCCTGATCATGACAGCAGTCATTGATGAGACCTTCCGGCAGCGACTCGTTACCGCTCCGGCTCAAGTCTTGGGTGACTTCGATCTGACGGACGATGAACAAGAGGCGTTGACGTCGATCCGGGCGGGATCTTTCACAGAGTTTGCAGCCCGATTGCACAGGTGGTTGGAGCAACGTGATCCATTTAGCCTCGGACGTAAGAAGGATCGAGGCTCAACAGTATACCAGGACCAGGATCTCCTCGCTAATTTAGGTACGGATGCCGGACTTTCTACGACTGGCGCACAGCGGTATACAACGGGGATGCCTGACGCGCATCCGCTGTGTGGAGAAGTGTCTCAAGTCATACGACCACGTATTACCATTGATAGAGAAATGGACTTGCCTTGCCCAGAAGCCTACATGGCATCTCACAGATGACGTAGGATAATTCCTAGTCATATTGCGCAGTCTCAAACACAGGCGGGCCTAGCCGGCGCGCTGTGAGACTGCCGGGGGTGCCTGTGGGCGGGGGGAGTCTGTGCATACGGACTGGGCATTTTCTTCGGAGATTGTCCAGTCCATGTGCCTGATGTTTGGAGCTCTTCATTGAGCGACCAGTTTTACATATTTTCTTGACCGCGTGCCTGTCCAACGTCTGGCCGGCCTCGGAATTGCGTCAGCGTCACTTCAGCGGCGAACGCACCTCTTTGGGTCAGGCGTTTACTCCTCTGCCCGGGGGCGTCGATTCTAGGCGGACAAAGCCGACTGTGCTTAGGGGGGAGTGGTTTACTGATGCTTAGTCCAGCATAATGAACTGAGCAGGTAAGGGGGGAAGACTCCTAGAATCGGCGCTCCTCACCCACTACATCCCGGTAGCGTATGTGGTATGCGACAACGGCTACTGCTACATGGACGTTGAGTGACGCTCCCTTGCCCCACATCGGTACAAACACGGCCTCATCGCACAGGCTAAGCGTCGCTCGTGTGACGCCATGATCCTCATGCCCAACGACCAGGCACACGCGCTCGGGCCACTGCACTTCGTAGTATGGCGTTGCCTCTTCCGTGATCTCCAGCGCAAAGATCCGATATCCGCCCTCTCTTAGTTTGTCGATGGCAGCATCCGGCTGTTCCTCATAGTGCCAGGGTACACGCACGTGCTTTCCTCGGCCCACCTTGCCAATGGTTGGATGGGGTGGCGTGGGAGTGATGCCAGTCAGAAGCAGCTCCTCGATGCGCGTTGCATCCGCGATGCGAAAGATGGAGCCAACATTGACGGGGTATTCTACGCTCTGGAGAACCAGCGTAATAGCGTGTCGAATGGGATGGGCGCGGCGAAAGGTGCGATGAAAGCGCTTCAGAGGTGTACCGCGTAGGGATTGCATGGAAGACGACAGTCGGCGGAGGTCCTAACGTTCACACAGAATTGCATCCAATGATCATAATATTTCAACGCTTAGCCGGCGCTGATGTTGGCAACGGCGATGTCGAACTTGGGCCGGATGTGAAATGTGCAGTTTGTATCTCCCTGTAGCATACAGGTCTCTTTCTTTACAGGGGCGCCTAGAATGCGCGTGATCACTTGCCAATCAACCTCACACACTTCGGGGTGATCTTGGCCTACCAGGAGATACGGGCAGCTATACTCGGTGAGGATGTACTTGCCGGCCTCCTCCACCCACGATGCCAGAAATCCCTCGTCGCTAAGGATATGGATCAGGAGGTCGAGACGCTCTTCAAACGACTTGCCGGCCAGGGCGCCATGGTATGTGCGGACAATATCGGCGCCCATTTCTTCCAGAACCTCCGTGACTTCACGCCTTGCGCCCAGGGCCTTTAGTCCTTTGAGAAGGCGATCGGCGAGTTCATCGTAGCGCTCTGGGAACAAGGAAAGCGCATTTTCGGTCAGGAAGTACACATGACGTGGCCGGCCAACGTGTCCGCGCTCCTTTGCACTGCTCACCAGTCCATCAGCCTCCAGGACGGTCAGGTGATGCCGGACCGTCATCGAAGTCAGTTCGGTAGCAGTCGTCAGGTCCTGGATCGTGGCCCGGCCGCGCTGCTTCAAGTGCTCAACAATCTGCGCTCTTGTTGCTTGCATGATTTGCCTTTCTCGCGTGAAATGCTTTCCTCGCACACCCATTATACCACAGATTCATAGATAATGTCAATATTTATGAAGATTATCATAGATATTGACAAAGCCCACCGAGTGTGCTACAATAGACACCTGACGCAGAGTGTGGTAGAATAGTGCGTCGATTGTCCAAGAGATGTATCAAATAACGTTCTCGTGGAGGTAGTAATGTTTGAAGAGCAGACGATGTCAGCGGCGGAATCTGTAACCCAGACGCCGGTTTTGTCCCTCACGCCGGCCGCGGCCGGCAAGATTCGTCACCTGCTGGAAGATAAGAATATCCCGAATCACGGGTTGCGTGTTTTCGTCTCAGGCGGTGGATGTTCGGGGATGCAGTATGGAATGGCTTTTGAAGCGCAGGTGCAAGACGGCGACATGCTCGTGGAGAATCACGGGGTAAAGCTGTTCGTGGACCCGGTCAGTATCTTCTACCTGGAGGGCGCTTCCATTGACTTCATCGAAGACGATTTGATGGGTGGCGGTTTCAAGATTGAGAATCCGAATGCTGTAGCATCTTGCGGTTGCGGTCACTCGTTCCGCACTGGCCAGCAGGCGCAGGCCGCCGGCAACGGCGGGGGGTGTAGCTGTTAGTAAGAGCCCAGCCCGAAATCCCGTAGTAACGACTTATGAAGTTTGACAACTTAATCGGGTAATGTCTCGCCAAACGA
>JBHHXF010000215.1:0-6474 GCA_046756905.1 Anaerolineae bacterium
GCGAGCGGCTTCGGTAGACCAACTTGCTTCGCCAGAGCCGCACCGTGGTCTCGATACGCCTCCGGCTACTCGACCGACGGTGCTATCTTGAGCTAATCTGAGAAGATGCGATTGCCCTGCGGCCTATCGCGCACGCGCTTGACTTCACCGCCCACATCAGTATACTAGAATAAGGTATCCGCATGGGCTACCAAGACCCCAATTGCCTGGAGGCATCGTCCAATGAGGGTGACCGACCCGAAGGTGAAGGATGATCTCCTGAAGCGGCTCCGACGCATCGAAGGCCAGGTGCGGGGAGTACAGCGCATGATCGACAACGAGCGCGACTGCCACGAAATCCTACAGCAACTCAGTGCTGTCCGCTCCGCGTCGTACTATGCCAGCGTTGCGCTCATCCGTTCCTACGCCAGGCAATGCCTCATGGACCCGGACACAAATGTGCCGACCGAAGAGTTCATTGACAACGTCCTGAACGCCCTCGGACAGGTCAACAAGTCGACGGGCTGAGACTTGGACCCGCGTGGAACCGGCCTCGGACCGAATTTGGACCCACGCATGATATAATGCAGCAGAACAGCCAGGGCCATCTGGCCCGATCAGGCATCTAGAGAAGGTCAACGACGATCTATGCGAACTGTTCCCAGCTCTAGCGGGCTCATCTCCGCCGCTGCGGCCCCGTCAGTTTCCGCGCCGGCAGAGGGGGTCCGCCATTGTTTTGGCAACATATCGCATACCAGTCCATGTCGTGACAAATCAAAATCACTGTAACAAGGAGGTTTCAGTATGATCCAAGAAGCGAGGTCGACGCTGGAGAAGGTGATGACCGAGCATGAATCACTCAACCCATTCGAGATTGCCCAGCGGCAGTTTGACAAGGCGGCTGACTATCTGGACCTGAAAGCCGGCGTGCGGGCCTGGCTCCGGGTGCCACATCGAGAGATCAGCGTGAACTTCCCGGTTCACATGGATGACGGGTCCGTCCGCATCTTCACGGGCTATCGTGTTCAGCACAACACCACTCGCGGGCCGGCCAAGGGCGGCATACGCTACCATCCAGACGTCACGCTGGACGAGGTACGGGCCCTTTCCATGTGGATGACGTGGAAATGCGCCACAGTAGGCATTCCCTATGGCGGGGCGAAAGGTGGCGTGATCTGCAATCCGAAAGAGTTGTCCCTGGCTGAGCTGGAAAACCTGACGCGGCGTTACGCGTCGGAGATCTCCGTTTTCATGAGCCCCCAGGGCGACATCCCCGCACCGGACGTTAACACAAATCCGCAGATTATGGCCTGGATCATGGACACATACTCCATGCACCGAGGCTATTCCACGCCGGCTGTAGTGACGGGTAAACCAGTGGAGATTGGTGGGTCCCTGGGCCGGAATGAAGCCACAGGCCGAGGAACGATGCTCACAACTCTGGAAGCCTTCAAGCACCTGAACTACCCCATCGAGGGCGCTGAAGTCGTTGTCCAGGGCTACGGCAACGCTGGATCGGTGGCCGCCTACCTGCTCGAAGGCCACGGGGCAAAGATTATCGCCGTCAGCGACTCGAAGGGTGGCATCTACAATCCCAACGGTCTCGATGCCCGAGCAGTGAAGCAGTTCAAAGCCGAAACGCGCTCGGTCGTGGGCTATCCGGGTGCTGACGGTGTGACCAATGCGGAGCTTCTCGAACTGCCATGCGACGTGTTGGTGCCGGCTGCGCTGGAGAATCAGATCACCGGGGACAACGCCGGCTATATCAAAGCGCGCGTGGTCGCCGAGGCAGCCAACGGCCCTACCACACCCGAGGCGGACGAGATCATGCACGACAAGGGGATTTTCGTCATCCCGGACATTCTGTGCAACGCCGGCGGCGTCACCGTCTCGTATTTCGAGTGGGTTCAGGACCTGCAAGCCTTCTTCTGGTCGGAGGATCAGATCAACGATCAACTCTCGCAGATTATGAGGCGCAGCTTCGCGGATGTCCTGAGCATGTCACTTGAAAAAGAAGTCGACATGCGGACAGCGGCGTACATCCTTGCCATCAAGCGTGTCGCAGATGCAACGATGATCCGCGGAATTTACCCGTAGGCTCGCACTGGTCGACGCCTGATGACACACGAAGGGTCACGCTCACTGGGGCGTGGCCCTTTTCATGTCGGAGCCGACGGCGTTCACCAGACTTGGCAGGGCTCAGATGAAATCCTTCCCACGTAGTAAGCGTTCAGGTGACCGGCACTTTCAAACCTGTTTTCGCACAGCAGGTGCTTCTGCAGACCCTGGTATTCTCAGTTTCCGGTCGATTTCGCAAGTGCCGGTCACCTAATACGTCCGTTTTCGAGACCGCCTGAACGGTTACCCCACATGCATAACACTAATCTCGCCTTGACCGTTATTAGATAAGTAGAAACTCTGGAGGAAGACTCGCTCTTTGAGCAACCCTTCCTCCAGGGGAGGAGATCTCTGTGGCGACAGCGGAAGAGTGAGCCTTGGGCAGGGAGCTTGTCCGCTCGTACATAGCCCAGAGGTCTCCAAAGGCCGGTCTAAACCCCCCTGGGCCGGCCTTTTGCATTTGGATGTATTCAAATCCAGTAGGGGCGATCCCTAAGCGCCGGCCGAGTAGCGCCCGCAGGGCGCGTATCGAGGCCAAGCGGCTCTGCGAGACCCCCGCTCCCTTGGTCTCGATACGCCCTTCGCGGAGTGCATCCTGGGCCTGCTGAAGGGCCACGGGCTACTCGACCGGCGGTCGCTGGCCTTAGCTTGATGCATATGGAGTGCCAGACCCATCCCTACCAACCTATATTGACGAATCCGTAGTTAGCTCATTCCAGCAGAACATCTTGTTGGCCGATGAGGATCACCTCGATGCCAGCTTCCCGTTCCAGGGCAGCCGCAAAGTTAGAGACCGTTCCGGCATTAAAGACTGCAACTTCCGTTTCCTCGATGGGCCGGCCCATGACCAGGGTATCCACCGGGTTCTCCTCTAGATACTTGCGGATCTGCTCCCGGACTTCGCCTTCCAGCACAGCATAGTCGGCGATCACGCCGGATTCTCGAGCCTTGGCCTGTAAGGTGGCCATGATGAACTCGCCCATGTCTCGCAATTGCCGCTGGATTACGCTGAGCCGGCCCACCGTAGCATAACTCAGGAACTCGACATCGACGACAAACAAGAACGTCAGGTCCGCATTTCGCTCTTTCGCCAGTCGAATCGCTCGATTGACAGCCGGCCGGCTACCCTGTCCACCACGAGCCGGACACACAATGCGCGGGGGGCGCGGCGCGTCCATCACACCCTGGGCGCCTTCCGCATCTTGCATCACGAATCACACCTCCATCCGTATCGCTCCTAGAAATGGAATAGTAGCCACACCGTCCCCACAGCCACCGTCACAATCATCGCTGGAAAGCCCTGTTTCAAGAAATCAATGTAGGTCATCGGATAGCCAACACGCTCCGCTATGCCAGCGGTCACCATGTTGGCTGAAGCTCCAATCAATGACCCGTTACCCCCCATCGCTGAGCCAACAGACAAGGCGAAGAATAGCATGTTCCCCTGAGCCCCAGGAATGCGGGCGCTCAGGAAGCCGACCACGGGCAACATAGCGGCCGTGAAGGGTATGTTGGCGATCACCATCGACATCAGTGCCCCCAGCCAGGTGATCATGATCATCGCCAAGGTGAGATTCGTGCCAACAACGCGGCCAATGCCCTGGGCGATGTAGCCAATGAGGCCCACCTCTTGAATGCCGCCCACCACAATAAACAGGCTCATCAGGAACACCAGTGTGGTCCAGTCAACCGCCTCAATCATCTCCTCGACGTCAGGGCGAATCCACAGCAGCAGCGCCGTCGCCCCCAGCAGAGCCGTCACTGCCGGCACCAGGTGAATCTGCTCCCCCATGAGAAACAGGATCAACATCCCCAACCCGACCCAGCCGG
This sequence comes from Anaerolineae bacterium, assembly GCA_046756905.1. GTDB lineage: Bacteria > Chloroflexota > Anaerolineae > Epilineales > JAANWY01 > JBHHTZ01. The sequence goes on from JBHHXF010000215.1 coordinate 3,928, forward strand.
CCTTCTTCAGCTCCTCCGGCTCCGTGATCCGCGAGTTTTCACGCAGACGTGCCTCCAGCTCCGGTGATACCGCTGCCACATGTCGATACGACTTACGGTAGATAATCTGCACGTAAATCGCCAGGGCGATCATCGCCATCAGTACACCCGGCGTCAAATTAGTGAGGAATGACGCGAAGGAAATGTCGGCGTAGGACCCAATGAGGATATTAGTGGGTGTCCCGACGAGCGTCGCGATTCCGCCCACGTTGGACGCCATCACTTCGGGCATCAACAGCGGGAGGGGGTTCATCTCCAGGGCGAGGGCGATCTGGATGGTGATGGGTGTCATCAGCAACATCGTCGTCACATTGTCCAGGAAAGCCGATGCAATTGCCGTGATAATCATCAGCACAATCACCAGCAACCACGGCCGGCCTCGGGAGATGCGGAAGGCGAAAAAGGCCAGCCACTGGAAAACGCCCGTCCCCTCCACAACGGCGATGACGATCATCATCCCCATGACCAGGAAGATGACATTCCAGTCGACGTAGACCAGGGATCGATCAAAGTCAAAAATAAACAGGTCCGGGTATACGGCCGCCCCCAGATAGCTACTGACGAACAAAACTGCCACGCCCGCTAGCACGGCCAGGGTATTGTGCAGCATCTCCAGAGCTACCAGAGCCAACATGCCCACAAAAGCGATCGCCGCTATCCAGAACCCCAAAGTGATCCGGCGATTGAGCTCACCAACCGGTAGTACCAAGATGCCATCCTCCCGCATCGTCGTCAGATCGCTCTCCTTCAGATCGTAGTGGACACCCTGGAAATGGGAGCGTTCAATGACCACCTTCAGTTCGGATTCCAGTGATTCCGGCGGCACGACGACGGTGAAACTGCCGTTGGCCTGCGTCTCGGTCTCGGCGACCAACTCCTCTTGTTCGCCGGCCAGAATCTCCACCAACGCACCCTGCACCGGCTGTTGTTGCGGATCAACCAGAATACCGGTGATTGTCGGGCCGTTCACCGGCCGCGTGGTACTGCCGCCGGCTTCCTGGGCATGGCCCGGCAGTGCTGCCAGGTACAACAGGACGGCGACACTAATCAAAAGGCCGGCCAGCCGGCGCGCTGTGAGGATGCGAGACAAGCTAAATTGCATTTGCTCAATTCCATTCCTATCCATGTATTCTTCCATCCGTGAGGAAAGCCTGAATTCGACCGGAGATTGTACCATGAATTGCCCTCTCTGTCACATCCGACGGCAGAGTGCAGACTTGCAGGGTTCTGGCCCAACAGATTATACTTGCCCCACAATGGCACACGTCCTCATGCTGGAACCCTACTATGGCGGATCCCATGCACGATTCCTTGACGGATTTCGCCGGCACACCCGGCACAGGACCACGGCCTGTACCCTGCCGGCCCGGTTCTGGAAGTGGCGTATGCACGGCGCCGCCGTTACCCTCGCCCGCCAGTTGGCTAAGGCCGGCCCGCGTCCTGACGCGATCTTCGCCTCGGACATGCTGGACCTGACCACATTTCAGGCTCTGACAAGGGATTTTCTGGCGGAAGTGCCGGCGGTTTTGTACATGCACGAGAACCAATTGACCTACCCGCCGCCTCCCGGCACGAAGCGAGACCTGCACTACGGCTGGATCAACTATGCCTCCATGCTTACCGCTGACAGGGTCCTGTTCAACTCTCAGTACCATCGCGACGAGTTCTTCGACGAACTGCCGCGCCTGCTGAAGCACTTTCCCGACTTCAACAACCTGGAGACCATCGGCGAATTGCGCGACAAAAGCCAGGTTCTTCACCTGGGCGTCGATCTCGAAAGGCACGATGCCCATCGCGTCGAGGGCGACGCGGATTCTCCCATCATCCTGTGGAACCAGCGTTGGGAATATGACAAAGCGCCGGCCACCTTCTTCGACGCCCTGTATCGGCTGGCCGACGAGGGGCTGGACTTTCGCGTGATCCTGGCCGGCGAGAACTTCCGCAACGTCCCCGAAGAGTTCGAGGTAGCGCGCCGGCGGCTCGGCGAGCGGATCATCCACTACGGCTGGGAAGAAGATCCGGCCGCCTACAGCCGGCTGCTGTGGCAGGCGGACATCGTGGTCAGCACCGCCATCCACGAGTTCTTCGGCCTCGCGACGGTAGAGGCCATCTACTGTGACTGCTACCCCATCCTCCCCAATCGCCTGGCGTACCCCGAACTTCTTCCCCCCGAGGTACATCATCGCCACCTGTACGATGACGAGGCCGGCCTGCTGGACCGCTTGCGCTGGGCAATCACGCACCGCGACGAGCTAGGCCGGCACCGCCACCGCCGGCACGTTTCCCGCTTCGATTGGCACAACGTCATTGACAAGTACGACGCTGCGTTCGACACCACCTCCTCATAACCCGCCTGACTGACCGGTTTGATCGCCGAAGGTCTCCTGACCGAGGCGAATCGGGCTCGGTCCAGGAGACCTTCGCCCATCATAATAGAGTCATTGACAACTACGATGCCGTCTTCGACTCCATCCAATAACACTCACCAGGATGACTTTTGCTAGTCTC
>JBHHXF010000216.1:0-6447 GCA_046756905.1 Anaerolineae bacterium
CATCACGTCTCTTCACTTGCGCCGGCAATGCCAAAGCGAACATACACCGAACCCGGCACGCCGTAGTCGTACGGATGGCCAACGACGATGGGCGGCTGGAGGTAGTTCTCGTCTGGCGGCGGAGACGGGATCTGCCACTCCAGGCCACGGGAGCGCCACGGGTTGGCGGGGGCCGGCACGCCGGCGCGGACACTCTGCACCAGGTTGTACGCGAAAACCAGCATGCTCAGACCCACCACAAACCCGCCGAGGGTCGCGATCGTCTGCCAGGAACCAAATCCCAGGGCCGGATCATAGTCGGCGATGCGCCTGCGCATCCCCAGCAAGCCGATGCGAAACATGGACGAAGTCACTACGAAGAAGCCAATCGTCATCAACCAGAAGTGAAGTTTGCCCAGGCGCTCGTTGTACATTCGGCCCGTGATCTTGGGGAACCAGAAGTATATGGCCGCCAGGAACGGGAACACATAGCCCCCGAACATAGTGTGGTGGAAGTGAGCCACAACCCAGTAGGTGTCATGCAGGTACAGATCGGTCACCACCAGGGCGTTCGGCGGCCCGGTCAACCCACCGATCAGGAAGATAGTGAAGGCTCCGAGTGCGAAAAGCATGGGCGTTTCGAAGCTCAACTTCCCTTCCCACAATGTGGCCAGCCAGTTGAAGAACTTGACTCCGGTGGGCACAGCAACGAGCAACGTGGTGAACGTGAAGGCATTGTTCAGCACGTTTCCCAATCCCACGGTGAACATGTGATGTGCCCACACCAGGAAGCCCATGATAGCAATGGCCATGCTGGATAAGGCCACTGGCCGGTACCCGAAGAGCGGCTTGCGGGCGAACACGGGCAGCAACTCACTGATCACCCCCAGTCCAGGGAGGACAAAGATGTACACCGCCGGGTGTGAGTAGAACCAGAAGATGTGCTGGAACAAGACCACATTGCCACCCTTGGTCGGATCGAAGAAGCCCATACCCAGCACACGCTCCAGCACGACCATCAAAAAAGCGGTGCCGATGAACTGTGTGGCCGTCAACTGAATGATCGAGGTAGCCAACATGCCCCACACGAAAATCGGCATACGGAACAGGCTCATACCTGGAGCTCGCATCATCAAGATGGTGGTCAGGAAGTTGATGGAACCCAGGATGGACGACAGACCAACAGCAAAAACGCCGATGTAAAAGAACTGTGCCCCCAGCGGAGCGATGACCCCAAGCGGCGGATAGCCCGTCCAGCCAGTGTCGAAGCCGCCGGCTACCAGGCTGGTCAGCACAAGAATGGCGCCCGGCGGTGTGAGCCAGTAGGAGAGGGCGTTCAGCCGGGGGAAAGCCATGTCCGGCGCCCCGATCATCAGCGGGATCAGGTAGTTGGCCATGCCGCCTACGCCCAACAGGATGGAAGCGATCATGACGATACCGTGGACGCTCATGATGTGGTTATAGGTGTCGGGGGATATGTACTGCATACCGGGCTGCGAAAGCTCCATCCGCATGATCAGCGCCAGGAGGCCGGCTGCGAACATGACAACTGTGGCCGTGACCGCGTACTGAACACCGATGATCTTATGGTTTGAATCGAAATTGAAATACCGGGTCCAGTGAGGCACGTCATGGTCGCCGTGGTGAGGGTCGCCAGCCTCCTCGCCCATGGCCCAGCCCCACCAATCGTTGAAAGCACCCACGCCAGCCAGGAATGCCACAATCCAACAGACCGCACCGATGAGTGTGACGGGGCCGGCTACCCAGTCTGGCCGGCCCAGGGCGGCACGCAACAGCAGCGTCGTCGCCATACCAATGCCGGCGCCGATCGCGCCGTAGACAATACCACGGACCAATCCGAGGGAAGAAACTCGTACTTCCATTTTTCCTTCTTCCTTATTTCACACTCTCGACGTATTCGACAATCAGGTGGATTTGCTCCTCAGTGAGTTGATCTAGGAAGGTCTTCGGCATGATGTCCGGGAAGCCTGCCACAATCTCAGCTCCTGGGTCAACGATGGAGCGATGGAGATAGTCATCATCCGCTTCAACTGTCGTACCATCCGCCAGTGGCACCTCGCTCTCGTACAACCCCAGCCATGTGGGGCCAACAGACGGACTGCCATCTGTGGAGTGGCAAGCGAGACAGCCGTATTGCTCAGCCAACGCCCTTCCTTGCTCTAACTCTCCTTCAGCATGAGGTTCCTCCAACTCATGAGCTACCCACTCGTCGAAGTCGGCTAGTTCGAATACCTCAACCTTCGCTAACATGTATGCGTGCCCCGTGCCGCAAAGTTCGGCGCAGCGCAATTTGAACTCCCCAACCTCCGTTGGCGTGATCCGTATCTGGTTGTTGATGCCAGGGATGGTATCCATCTTGATCCGGAACTCAGGAACCCAGAAGGAGTGGATCACATCTGTCGCGTGAAGCCGAAAGAGGACGGGCTGATTGACTGGCAAAACCAGTTCTGAGCTGGTAATGCCCAGGTCTGGATACTCGAACTTCCACGCCCATTGGAAACCAGTGACATCCACCACCATTTCCTTTTCGGGATTTGGGGGTCTAGTGATGTCGTTGAGCACGCCGGCACCGTAGAAGCCAAGCCCCATTACGATGATCAGCGGGACTACCGTCCAGGCGATCTCCAGCGGCATGGAGCCTTCAATAGGTCTTGCATCCTCCATGTCGCCTGGTTTGCGACGAAATGCAAACAGGCTGTACAGGAGAAAGACCATGCACAGCACGAGGATAACCGCTGCAATGCTGAATTCCAGACGCAAGAGCCAATCAACAGCCTGCCCTTGTTGGCCGGCCAGCACACCAACCGTATCCGTGCGGAAAAAATACAATGCCAACGGGATGGAAATGACGATCGTGAGCAAAACTGGGACCGCCACTTTCCTCATAGTGCCTCCTCCCTTCCCTGGACTGCTGCTCAGGAGCGGTGGGCCACCGCCGGCGTTGGCGGCTTCGGCAACCGACTGTTGGCGCTCAGCCTTCGTTTCTGCGGTTGCCTCCAATGCCTCCAAAAGGTCAGTCTCCGTCACACCGCTAATTCGGCGGCGCTCGTGAACAATCATTTCGTTCTCTGCCAGGGTCACGTAAATGACTTTGAGTGCCTCCGCTTCGGGCCACAGGAGCAGCGTTAGATCGGTATCCTTAAGTTCAGCACTTTCGTGATCAATAATTACAGTTTGGGGCCGGCCCTGCTGGATCAAGGCACGCGCCTCGTCCCAGTCTGCCGCGGTGCCCACTACTTCAACCTGATCTCCCAGCAGCCGAACGATTCCCTCCCGGAACAGCGGGTGGGGCGATACAATCAGCACACGATCTCCGTTCACGGTACGACTCTTCCTCTCAGGTAGCGAGCATTCGGAGCGATTGAGGCCGGCTCCTGGCCAAGAATACGATACCCTATCTTAACATTTTAGTTTCTATTTGTCATCAAGCGAGTGAGGGGTGTTGGGATAGCAAAAAAGAGTGATCTTGCGATCACTCTTTTGGGGGATAAAAGTGCGTGTTGCGGTGAAAAGGACTACGTGTCTGGCTCCACCCGATTAACCAGGCCGGCCTGGACCGCGTACGCGGCGGCGTGGGCCCGACTTCGCAGGTGTAGCTTGTCCAGGATGTTGCGCAGGTGGCTCTTCACCGTGTGCTCAGAGAGACTGAGCTTGCCGGCAATCTCCTTGTTGGCGAAGCCCTGGGCCACGAGACGCAGTACCTCCACCTCACGGTCGGATAGAGACTCAGCCAGCGATGTTTCGGGGGCTTCCCGCGCCAGGGCGCCGAACTCCTCCAGAAGTCGGACAGCCATACTGGGTGCGATCATGGCCTCCCCAATGTGCACACAGCGGATGGCCTCCAACAGATCAGCAGCCTCGGCATTCTTCAGCAGGTAGCCACGCGCGCCGGCTTTGATCGCAGCGAAAAGGTCTTCGTCCCGATCCGAGACGGTGAGCATGATGACCTGGGTCTCAGGATGAGCCGTTCGGATGTGGTGTGTTGCCTCCGGGCCAGACATGCCGGGCATCCCGACGTCCATGAGTACAATGTCGGGATGAAGCCGCCCGGCCAAGGCCACTGCCTCCTGGCCATTAGTCGCCTCGCCGATTACGTCCAGGTCATCATAATCACCCAGGATGCGCTGCAACCCCCGGCGGAAGAGGTTGTGATCGTCTGCGATAAGAATTCGGATTGCTTTCACAGTTTTATCAGATTCCCTCGCGTTCGCTCCTTGGAAGAGTCGCTGGCAGAAATTATACTGTTCTTTCATCGGCCTGACAAAGGAACAAGGTTACTACTTTGACAATGTCACAATGTCACAACGCCACATTACAACCGCTCTCGCCGGATCGCCAGATCCGGCGGCTGAGCAGCACGAACGCACGGGGATTTCGCCGCCTTTGGCCTGGATTTGGCAATCCAGGCCGAGCAGGCTGAGTAGTAATAGAACAGGCTCGAAACCTATCGCAGCGGCACGCGCACGGTGACGCGCGTACCCTGGTCCGGGCCGGTGGCCAGGGTGAGTTGACCTCCCAAACTGCGCGCTCGTTCACGCATGCTTGCCAGGCCTACCCGTCGTCGATCCTGACGCAGCTCCGGCTCGAATCCAGCGCCGTCATCGGCCACGGTCAGCTCCAGGTCATTGTTCTGGCGGGTCAGGCGTACACTGACACGGCTCGCTTGCGAGTGGCGGCGCACGTTTGTCAGTGACTCCTGGGCAATTCGCAATAGGTGTAGCGCTACTTCGGGCGGCAGATCTCCAGGATCCTCGATGCCGTCTCCATCCACGGTCAGCCCGGTGCGCTTTGCAAAGTCTTGCAGGTGCATCCGCAAAGCCTCCGCCAGTCCTCCGGGTTGCCCCACGTCCAGGCGCAGCCCATCGATGGACTCGCGCACGTCCAGATAAGCTTCAGCAATCACCCGGCGCAGTTCCGTGAATTCCCGTTTCAGCGGATCTGTGCGACCTTCTGCCACCATCCCTTCCAGCCGCTCCGTCTGCATACCCAGATAGCCCAGAGTTTGAGCCAGGCCGTCGTGCATTTCGCGAGAAAGCCGGTAGCGCTCTTCCAGGACGGCCATCTGCCGCAGACGAGAGTAGAGTTGCACGTTGCGCACCGCCAGGGCGATCTGATGGGCGATGGCTGTCAGCAGCTTTTCCTGGGCGACAGGGAACGCGCCGGCCTGGGCAGATCCCAGAAACAGTGCGCCCAGGGTCTGGCCCTCGGCCTGCAACAACGCCACGGCCACCGAAGCGAGATAAGCCTCACCTGCTTGCTCTCGCACGATCAGGGGCCGGCCTGACTCCCGCGCTTCTTCAGCCAGTTGGAGAGCCAGCCCCAGCATCGGCGATCCCAGATCGTTCCCCAAGTCTTGCTGGGCTCGGATACTCCAGGTTCCGTCCACTCCTTCCGCGAGGAGAATAGCTCCCACCTGAGCGCCCCAGCCAGCCACGGTCGTCGCCAGCACCCGGCTCAGGAGTGCGCTCAAATCATGCTGCTCCTGGGTCACACGATCCACAGCATAGAGGGTATCCATCTGATTTGTACGCAGGACCACTCCTTCCAGGGCGGCTGTGATCTCTGTCGCCAGGATGTTTACCAGGTTGACCTGTTCGGGCGACGGAGGAGCCGGCTGATCCATGTAGGCCGCGACGATGCCCGTGCGTTCTGCGTCGCGCCCCAGAGGCAGGCAGACGACGCGGCTGATTCCCTCGGCGCAGCCCGCTGCTTCCAGAGACGTCAGCAGAGGACAGTCCTGACTGAGCTGGGCCATGAGAGGCTGGCATCCGGCGCACCGGTGGGCCGGGAAATCCGCCTGGATCTGCTGCCGGAGTGCGGTGACGGCGTCGTCGCTCAGGCCCCAGGCCATTTCCAGGTTGGCTTGACTCTGTTCATCATCGAAGGTGATCACCGAAGTGCTATGAGCTCCCAGGAACTCGACAGGCATCTGGCCGGCGATATCCAGAAGCTCCTGCATGTCGTTGGCATTGGCCACACGCCGGCCCACCTGCTGAATGGTTTGCAGGTGGTGACGAGTGCGTTCCAGGTCGGCGTAGGCGCGATGCGTTTCAGCTTCTGCCCGTTCCTGCCGAACTGCGGCGCTGGTGATCCACGTCAGACCGATCCATGCCACCACGATACCGGTTACTCCGTAGAGCAGCCACTGCGCCAGACCATGCCATGCCGGGGATAGGTGATCGAGGAGTAGGCGGAGAGCGCTCTGATGAATGGCTGCCAGCGCAAGTACGATGACTGGCGCGAACCAGCGCAGATAACTCAGGCGTTGGTGTTTTGTAAGGCGCTGCCAATCCTGGCCTGGATTCATTGCCGGCAACCTTCTCGCTAATTTCAAAGGGACTGCTCCTTGCCCTGTGACTCTATCATGAATTTGCGTAACTACCCAGCCCCCGTAACTACTTTGACAATGTCACATTACACAGATGTTCTACGAAATCGCTGCCTTCG
>JBHHXF010000217.1:0-6409 GCA_046756905.1 Anaerolineae bacterium
TCAACGCACTTCGCAGTATCAGGCGGCGAATTCATTCGTCGACTCGGTGGCCGGCTGGCGTTCATCTGGCTTCGACAGCAACCGGGAGCAGCAACGGTTCGCCCAGGGATGGGCCGCCGGCACGGGATACCGTCAGACGGAGCTGATAGCGGCCTGGGGCGAGGTTGGCCGGCACGGGGAAGTCATGGGCGTCGCGCACCACCTCGCCGGCTGACCAGCTCGATGCTGGATAGAGGCCGTCTGTGGGTGTAACCTTGATCTGAGACTGAGCCTTCTTGCCTTTTAGAAGGGTGAGATTCAGCTCCAGGTCGAACCCCGGCGCGGTCCGAGCCTGCCAGAACAGCACCACTCGAACCGTGTCACCTGGGTGAATCAGGACCCCCGGCTGGTTTTCCGCACCCCGCTTGTCCAGCGTGTAGCCCAAAAGCCTCACCGGGCCATAATCCTGCCCCACCCGCTGTGACAGATTCAGGGCCTCGATGGGCGAGGGGACCTGGGGAGCGACCACGCGGATCGTGCCCAGGTCGATGAAATCGCCGGCCGGCTGTCCATCCCGTGTCACGGGCAGCCGCTGGCCAGTTTCCAGATGGTACATGCCGGCGATGAGCCGGTAGTCAGCCGGCGGTGTGCCGGGCCGCACCCACAGCCCATACCGATCGACGATCGTCTCGCCGGGCTCCCACGTCGTGGTCAGGCGCGCGCCGCCGCCCGGCTCCGCGTCGCGCTGGGCGATGAGTTGGTTTGTCGGGCTGAGCAATTGGACGAACACCTTGTAACGCGCTTCGAGCGGTGCACTCGTCTGCCAGCGCAGCGTGAGCGGGAGCACTTCGCCCGACTCGACGCTCCGTGTGACCAGCGCAACGTCTCGCAGCGTGATCTTGTCCCCAAGCTGCGCCCCGATGTCGTAGGCCGTGCCCTGCTCAGCCGCCGGCGGCACCGCATACAGCACCAGTCGAACATTGCCGTACCAGGCGTCCATCGCTTTGTAGGTATGCTCATCCAGCCAACTCTCGACGATGCCTTCGGGGTCACTCTCATTCGTGGCCCAAAAGACACCGTAGATGCGGTCATGGCGACTGACAATCTGCTGTAACTCGGTTCGGACTTTATCGGCGTCTGGCGGACGTTCTCTCGGGAGGGGGTACTGGGACAGCGAGCCGTTGTAGTAGTAGTCGAAGATTTCGATCTGGCTGGGGGCGTTGAGTAACACTGCGTCAGATGGCCGGCCCGTGGCCTCGATCACGCGGGCGATGCCACGGTAGTCGTCGCGCGCGTAGTCGGGGTTGAAGTAGTAGTTTTGGAGGGAGCGGACGGTGGGAACCAGCAAAAGGGTGAGTAGAGCGATGGTGGGGAGTATGGCGTATTGCGTACTGCGTATTGCGTATTGCGTATTGCGTGAAACGTGAAGCGTGAACTCCTTCGACAGGCCCTTCGTCAAGCTCCGGACCGGGCTCAGAACGGCGCGCGAAACGTGATGGATGCCCAGGGCGAGGAGGAGGTGGAAGGGTGGCGAGGCCAGGAGCAGGAATTTCGGGTTGTAGAGGGGCCGGCGCAGGGAGAGGAGGTACATGGCGACGATGGGTGTCAGGAGGTAGAGGGTTGTGATTAGCCAGGGCAAGCCTGGGGAATTGCGTATTGAGTATTGAGTATTGCGTATCCAGCCAATGGTCAGGCCCAGGATCAGGAGAAGGCCGAAGGCCCAGATGGCCGGCGTGGTGCGCGGCTCGACGCTGAGGCCAAGGCTGAAGATGCGCAAGGTGTCACGCAGCAGGAAGGCCAGGCTGAAGGACTGACTCACCGCCGGCCACGCCTGCACCTGTCGCCACGTCAGGGCCAGCCACGGCAGGTAAAGCAGTGCCACGACAATCTGGGCGGCGGCCCACCGGAAAGCAAATCCTAGCCGGCGACGCCACCCCACCAGCACCCACACCCCGACCGCCAGGTTCTCCGCCAGCAGCACCGTGAAGCCGAAGTAGTGGGTGTAGAGTACCAGCGCCGATACCAGGATGTAGGCGGTCCAGAGGATTGGAGATTGGATATTGGGTGTTGGGTATTGGGTATTGCGTCCCTGGTGGCCAATATCCAATATCCAATATCCAATACCCAATACCCATCTTCTGGCAAGTTCGACAGCCAACACCGTTGATAGCGCGCCCAGCATCGCCACGAGAATGTACATCCGCGTTTCCTGGGAGTAGTAGATCTGGAAAGGTGACACGGCGGCCAGGAATGCGGCCGTCAGGCCAACGGCGGGGCCGAAGAGTTGCCGGCCCAGAACCCAGGTCAGCGCCACGAGAAGCGTGCCGATGAGAGCCGAAAGGCTGCGGACGGCCGTCGGGCTGTAGCCGGCCAGCGCTGTCCAGCCATGGAGCAGGTAGTAATAGAACGGCGGATGGATGTCGGCGGCGGCCGAGCGGGTGATGGTGGCCATACTGCGGCCGGCCAGTGCGACGCTGGTCCCCTCATCGTACCACAGGCTCTGGCCATCCAACCAGAAGAGGCGCAGCCCCAGCGCCATCAGGAGAATCGCCAAAAGCAGCCAACGTTGGCGTCGAGTCATGGCGTGTGACCATCACACAACGGCGGTAGGGGCGAGGCAAGTCGGATTGGGGGTTCATGAACAGATGAACCTTCTCTCCGACTTGCCTCGCCCCTACGGAGCAACCACAACGCGGTCAGTATCGTTCCGAGGAGCACCGCCGCACTGATCGCCACACCGATCTTCCAGGTCAGGGGGGCGAAGAATATGCGAACGCGGTGGCTGCCGGCCGGCACAGGTACCGCGCGGAAGGCGTAGTTGGCCCGCAAAACGGGAGCCGCGGCATCGTCGATATTCGCCTGCCAGCCAGGGTACCACACATCGCTCATCACCAGGTAGCCCGGTGTGTCTGTAGTCACATCGATGACCGCGCTGTTCAGGCCGTAGCCGGCGAAGGACAGGCGCGGGGGGGATGATGGCTGGTTGGCTGGGGAGACAGATGGCTGGTTGGCTGGTTGGCTGGTTGGCTGGTTGGCTTCGAGGACGACGGTGTGGGTTGGGTCGAAGGTGGCAGCGTGCACGGCGTGAAACGCGGCTGTCTGATCTTCGACGATCTGAGTGTCGTAAATCATCTGAATGCGGGGGAGGGCTGCGCGGTTCAGGTAGACGGTGAGATCGCCGTCGTCGAGCACCGGCGCGAATTTGTCATGCGGCAGGCCGAAGCCAGGGGGCGCGATCAGGTATTTCGCGTTCAGGAAGTCGTACAGCCGCGTCGCGCGGTCAGTGAGACTTTCCCAGAACAACTGGTAGTCGGAAAGGCGGAGAGGGTTGTAGATGCCGCCGGCGTCCTGGATGCCGTGGATCAAAGCCGCATCGGGACTCCACCAGCCCCAGACCTCCGGCCGTACCTCGATGCGGTACAGGGATGGGTCGCTCTTCAGAAACTCTGCCACGCGAGCACGGCGGAAGTTCGTCGTGGGGTCGTGCCGGCCTACATCTACACCCATGCCCAGCCCGATAACATCGACCGCGACGAGGGCCACGCACAGACCGCCGAACAGCGCTGCGTTCAGGCGCCGGCGTGCACGCGCCGCAACTAGCGTCACGCCGGCCACCAACAGCACGCCGAAGATCACCAGCCCGCGCACGGCGACCGTTGCCCGCGCCGCCGCCGGCTGATACCGCGCAAGGAGCAGATAGCCTGCGGCAAACACAGCCACCCCCATCAGCAGGCCCGCCCAGGGCATAGCTCGCGCAACACGCCGCGAGCCGGCCTCCAGCGACAGCAATGCATCCAACCCGAACGCTGCCAGCATGGCCAGCGCAAAATCCGTCAGGTAAATGAACCGCGCCGGCACCCGCAGGTTCTGGAATCCCGGCACCAGCTCGTAGACCCAGCGATGCAACGGCGTGTGCTCGCCGAGGGCCACCAATAGGCTCAGCAAGGCCAGGCCGGCCAGGAACGGAACCAACCGCCTCTGCCCAGGATCGAGACGCTGCTCTCGCCGACGCACGGTGATGCCGACGGCCGCCAGGAGGAGCGGCAGCACGCCGAGGTAGCCCACCTCCACTCTGGACCAGGGCGCCCAGAAGCCGGCCACCCCGCGCCCGAAGAAATCCGGCACCAGCAGGCCGATGAGGGCCGGGGGCGGCAGGGAGTACTGGGCGGCTTCGGCGTAGGTGAGGCCGGCCCGCCGGGTGTAGCCGACCATCTCCAGGGCCGGCAGCAGGCTCAGCGCCGCCAGCCCCAACCCGACAACGCCAATCAGCCCTGCCAGGCCCACCGTCTGCACAGCCCATCGCCCGCCCTGTCGCCATTCGACCAGCAGGTGATACAGCGTGTACAGGCCGACCAGGAGCAGAATGAATTGCAGCGGCTGAGCGTGACCGGCCAGCGCCGCGATTCCCAGGAATACCCCACCGAAAAGCGCCCAGCCGACGCTCCGCTCGCTCAGGGCACGGTACGTGCCGAGGAACACTAGCGGCAACCAGGCCGCCACCGCAATCAGATTCAGGTTGCCGAAGTGGATGACGAAGAGGTCCGAGAACATGAAAGCGATGGCGCCGACCAGGCAGGCCGGGCGGGCCAGGGAGGCGCCGGCCTCCATCGGCCGTGCGTTGTCGGCCGGCGGTCGCAGCCACCGCAGACACAGGTACATAGCTGCGCCGGCCGCGAAAAAATGAAACACTGACAACAGCTCCATCAACCGGTAGGTCACTTCGCTGCTGAGCGTGAAAGTCAGCAGGTTGATGGGGTAGAAGACGCCCGACTGGATGTCAGCGACGTGGGGAGCGCCGGCGTAGAGGTAAGGATTCCACAGCGGAATCTGGCCGTGCCTCAGGCTCTCGGCGGCAAAGTGGTACGTCGGGTAGAGAAAGCCGGCCAGGTCGCCGCCGCCGGCCGGCATCCACACCCCGTCGGTGAAGAGCAGACGCCAGAAGAAAGTCGCTGTCAGCAGCGCCAGGAGCCCGACGGCCAGCACGTCACGGTGCCAATCGCGGCTAACGCGGCCCAGGGATTGTTGGCGGCGAAGTATCAGGGCGGCCAGGCCACATAGGCCGGCGATAACCAGGAGGAACATCGGCATACATCTTCAGACCACTGAAGCACGCACAGCAGAAAACGAAAGGTGGCGTCAAATCTGCACTTCGAGAGAATGTCCCACCAACCGCTGCCGATGGACGCCATAGAAGTTGACGTGGATGAAGTCGAGAGTCTCCTCCAGGGTGAGAGGTGCGGACGGGAAGTGAGGCAACCGCCAGAGGACATGCAGATGGTACTCGGGTTTGTACACCAGATCCCCGTCATGCTGTTCCCGCTCAAACCGGAAGAAATAACCGCCAGGACGTTCGTAGTGGTAAGCATACTGCTCTCGACGCAGCTTGCCTTCTGCCTCCACGACGAACTCCTCTCGCATCATCAGGATAGCCCTATCGTTGTAGAGAAGTCCTGGGTCAGGAGTGTGCAGTTGACCCCTTCGGTTGTCTGGGGAGATGTAGGTCTCTAGGGGAAGAGCCTGACGTCGCAAGACACCTTCACGTACCAAGTTGATGAACAGGCCTCTGACATGGGTCACGTAGTCACTAGCAGATTTCACGCTGCTTCCTCTTCTGAGTGTGAGGATTCAGCAATCTGAATCTCTTGCCAAAGCTCGTAGAGCATACTCCATTCAGTCTTGTGAAGATAGACGTCATCATCAACGTCGTCCTGTTGCCAGCGCCGGTAGAACTCCTCGGAACTCATGCCATACCAGCGCTCCAACTGCTCCAGGCGCAGGCGCACGTCTTCATCCGTCAGTTCGTGGATGTATACCAGGTCTTCGGGCTCCAGTTGGGAGTAGTCGGTGACGCCCTTCAGGTGGGCCGGCGGCTCCACCCAGGCGTAGGCCGGGTCCTTCTCCACAACCTCGCGGAAGAATCGGAAGGCTGGACCCTCGGATGGGGTCGCAAGCCTGTTCAGTGCTTCCTGGAGAGCAGACACCTCGGCTTCGAGACGAGCCACTCGTGCCTCCAGCCCATCGTCGCTGATTTCGATCTGCGCCGCCTCAGATTGTTGTACCATAACAGATGCTTGAGGGTCCTGCCATCGCTCCTCACAACTCGGTTCCAGATCGGCGATTGGGCTCAATTATACTCCACGCCGCCGGAAATGAAAACCGAGAGCTGACAACGGGCTTGCGCAATAGTTCAATGCCACAGAGTTTCGCCGCGGGCCTGTTGTCCAGCGGGAGCGTTGGGACGGACTACAACGAATTGGGAATACAACGAACTGCAATAGAGCGAAGGAGGAGGGATTCGGATGACATCCCGGCGAGAAGATAGATCACACCACTCTGCCCAGGGCGAGGCGGTGTGTTCTGCGACGGCGGACCTGCCATCCGAGCCGGCTGGAGATGGCGCGCTGCGCAGGCCCTACGTCCGCCCCGCCAT
>JBHHXF010000218.1:0-6407 GCA_046756905.1 Anaerolineae bacterium
GGCCTTTGAAGTACCAATCACGGCTTTCACGGGCTGAACCCAACGCATACTCATAGAACTGGGCTCGACCTTTTCCCGTACCACGCGAATAGCCTTCGGCAATGTTCGAACTGATCGAGACCAGCGCGCGGTAGAGTTGATCCGACAAACCAAGTGTCTGTCTATCTTGCATCAGTTTTGTTACATCGTGCGTAACTACCCAGGCATATGAACCCTTGCGAAGGTTCACGAGTAGATTCTGGACCGGCAGTGTCCTCGCAAGCCGAGACTCGCTCTATTGGCAAGGCTATTCGAAACCTTCGCAAGGGTGGCTGGGTAGTTACCATCGTGCCACCCAATGTCCGCTGCAAACAGCGCTAAACGGTAGGCCTCCATCTTCCATAAAGAATCGCCAGTAATCTCCTCTGGCACACTCTCCAACCACTCTTTGTAGTTCACTGCATTCTCCTTTCACGTTTCACTTGTATCCGCGTTATCACCCGCAGCAACGGACTGCTCTCCTGGGGACTCCCCGAACTCTCCATGTCACTGGTGCAAATGAAGACGCCGTCGCGGCAGCGGTGGCAGAGGCCACGGACGATGCGGGCAAGGATGCCATTCCTCGTCTGGTAGTCGGTGGCTTCAGTCCAGGGAGCGCTGGCCGGCCACCGATGTGACAGCACGAAAGGGTTGCTGAGCACCTGGTGCGGTGGCCGCCACCAGTCGATGGAGCCGGCATCTACCCAGAACTGGTAGCGGGCATGGTGGCCGCTGAGCAGGTAGGTGTGGATAGGGGCCAGCAGCACCGCGTTTTCGGCTGTCTCTTCGATCAGGTACTGGGCGGAGACGACGCCCTGCTGAACCATCAGCCAGTAGTGCCGGCCCGCCGGCGGTTCCACCCCGATGGCCGGCGCTTCCTTGCGGAAATGTTGCGCACTGGCGATGAGTCGGGCCAGTACGTCGGTGGAGCCGGGCGGGAGGTTGTTCAGCCGACCCGGGCCGCGCACCACCGCCTCGAAAAGCCGGCGCAAGAAGTGGTCCAGCGATTCATGCAGCGCCTGCTCACGGTACGCGGCCAGCCAGGACTGGAGCTGGGCGTAGCGCTTCAGTGGCTCGATACCGATGCGATCCGCTGCGTCGGGGGCGATCTCATCAGTCGGCCGCAGTTCGCCCCATCCTTCATCGTACGTGCGCTGAACCAGCAGCCGTGCGCGGATGAAATCCAGGTCGTCGATGAGCAGATGGAGACTCTCGGTCACATCGAAGGAGGTCGGCTGGATGTCCCACTCGGGGTGAGCCAGAGCCGCCAACGTGAGTGCAGCGCGGACGATAGACTCGTCGCGCAGCAGTTGATAGCGGCGAACGACGCGCACCGACAAGCCGGCTTCGGCCAGGGTTTCGCGCAGGGTGAAACGCAGCACGCCATCGACGTAGGGCGCGATGACGGCAACGTCGCCAGGGTCCGTACCTTGGTGGATCAGCCGGCCAATCTCCTCAGCCACTGCCTGAATCATCTGTGAGCGATATGGGCGGCCAATCAGTTGCAAAGGCGGCAGAGCTTCGTCTCGCACCGCAGGCCGGCTGGACGCGGCGTCGAGAAAACCGGCCACCACTCGACCCAGTTCCAGCATGGGCGGTCGAGAGGTGAACGTGTTGTCGAGACGCATCTGTTGGCTGGTTTCAGCGACGATGTCCTCAGCAGCCTCAAGATCAGCACCCAGCAGGTAGCGGTAGCCGCCACCTTCATCCAGCGCCAGCAGTGCCGAATCGGTGATCGGTAAGAGCTTGCGGATCAACTCGTGGGCCGTGGGCACCATCTCTTCCAGGTTATCGACGACGATGTGGCGATACCGTTCGGTGAAGTAGCGCCAGAACTGCGGGTTGCGAATCAGTTGTTGGTGGAAAACTTCCGTGGTGAGTGATATGTCCAGGACGCCGCGCCCCAGGCATTCGGACCGAAATGCCTCTGCACAGGTCTGGGCCTGGTCAAAATAGACCAGGCGCTCCGCATCGCCGGGCCAGCCGCCTTTCAGTCGCTCCCCGATCTGGCTGTAGTGGTAGCCGTTGACCGCGGCGCGGTTCAGGTTATCCAGCAGTTGGGAGACCAGGCGCGCCGGCCGCAGCGCCAGCCCTTCGAAATAGCCGGCTCCGACCAGAGGCTCGGCGATCTGGTGCATGAGGTACTGCGCCAGCTCGAAGGTGATGAAGGCCGGCGGGCGCTCCGGGTGCTCGAAGCCGGCATCCCGGGCCACCAGCGGCCAGAAAAGCGTGTCGAAGCGGCGCGCCAGGCTGAAGTAGGTGAAGATTTCGACATCGCTGTGCGGTTCTCGCACGACCTGGTTCAGCAGTTCACGAAATCGCTCGCGCGTTTGTCGATCTGGAACCAGTACCAGGATGGAGTAGCCCGGCACCCTTTGCTCCAGGAGGTAGGCGATGCGGTGGATGAGGGCGGTGGTCTTTCCGCTGCCGGCCGGCCCCACGAGCGCCCGGTGCCCGACCCCGCTAACCGGCCATTCCACCGCCGCATGCTGTTCGGCCGTCAGTTGACCTCGATTGATCTCCATGGGTTGAGTATAACATACCGGGAGTCGGCGGGCAACTGCGAAAAGACGTAACTAATGGGAACAACGGAGAACTAAGCGGCACTTCTCCGAGTTCCTCGTTAGTTCCCTCTGGTTCCTCATTAGTCTTCTTTTCAAATGGCCTTAGCAGTGCTAGAATTTGTGGTGATTGAAATCCTTTCGTAATTCATTCACAACTCAACCTTGCGAAGGTTCAGCGAGAACTTCGTGGCCGGAGTAGTCTTTTTCAGCCGAGGATGCCCCAATTGCCAGGGTCACGTGGAACCTTCGCAAGGTTTGCCGGAATTATGAAAGGGTCTCGTGATTGCCAAACCCAAGCGAAAACGAGGAGGATGCTCATGCAAGAATCTATCTTGGACTGGCCGGCTAGCTATTATCCGATACAGGAGTTACACAGACATGTCGCGGCTTCAGATCGCTCGATTGCCCGGTGTGCCTGGCTCAGACCCATCAAGCTGGCGCTGGCACTTCTGGATGGCACTGAACTCGATTCTGCGCAGAGGGAACTCCTGACGCGATTGAAAAACGCTTTCGAGGCCGGCGGACACACCATTCAAGCTGAGCCTACCCACGACTCAGACCTTATCTTGTCGTTCCATAAGATTCCGGCGCTGGGCGATTCGCTCTGGGAGAGAATTGGGGAAGTGGACCCGCCTGTGGTAGTGGCCATCCGCGATCGCTATGACCTCGAAGGACTACACCCCAACCTGGTTGTGGTCGTGACAGTGACGGAAGACATTCGTGCCTTGCGGCATGTCGATTTGGAAGATCTGGCGCGGATGGCAATGGGCAGAATCGGCGCCTTCAAAGTGCTGTTCATAAAGGTGGATGCAGCATCATGGACCCCGGAGTACTACGTCTTGTCAACTATTGAAGGCGGTCACCCGACCGTCTTCAGATCCAACCCCAACTGCTTCGATGAACTGCGTGACCGACTGGTCACTCACGCTTGTGCAAACGAAGCCGGCGGCTACGAAGCGGTGAAAAATGCGATCTCTTATGAGGACTGGAAGAGCTGCCAGACGGTTGACTGCATCGTTCGGGCCGGCCGGCGGATGGGCCAGATGGGCCATCTGGACGCGCCATGGGACGCACAGCGAGTGGTTAGCCCGGAGCGAACCCGGCTAATTCAGTTCTTGCTGGGCTGGCAACGCCAGGCAGCCGGCGCTATCATCGCGTTCGCACCGGACCTGGAAGCGCCTGAGCCATATCGCTCGGCGCAGTTCACCGGAACGCCCATTGTCACCTGTACCGGTCGCCACGACGTAGATAAGCGCAACCTGCGGCGTGATGAGGATTTGGTGGCAGTGTCTTTACGTGACGGGCTGCTCTATGCCTTTGGCATTGAGAGCCGGCAGCTCAAAGGCCCGTCGATTGAGGGAGATGAGCTTGTGGGCGGGATGATTTCTTCAATGCCTGTTCGCCTATCAAGCCATCCTGAAGGGTACGTGTTCGACCCCGCAGGTGACATTGTCGTCCCGCGTATCTGGGCTATCGTGCATACGCACCGTTCCGTAGAAGAGGTCCGCCCGATTCAAGTGAACGGCCGTGAAGTGCATGTGGTTGAGCACATCCAGCCAAATGTGGAACAGTTTCCCTACGCGGTGGGGTGTGGCAAAGACATCATGTTCGATATCAGTCGCGATGGTATGGCTAGAGCAGCAGCGGCCAGCGACTTGGAATCGCCGGCGGTGGTTGGTATGTTCGATGTGGCCAACCATGGCACGAACTTCTTCCTGTACTGCGCCCCGCGCCCAGGCACTAACGTCATCCCGCGAGACCCGTTCGAGCACTTCCTCAACTTGCTTGATCCAGATGTGTACGGCGCCATCAAGCTCACCACCGAAGTGCCCCAGATTTGATGGTCGCAGTGTGAGGGGAGGGGGCAGTTCTGGGTCAGTTCGCCTGTTCATCAGCAGGATCGAGGGTGCGCCACTCAGCCGGCGTGTCGCTGGAGCGCCAGCGAGGGCCGTTGGTCGTGTCCTGGATTTCGTAACCCAGGTCGGACACCCGATCGCGTAGCCGGTCCGCTTTCTCCCAGTTGCGGGCATCGCGGGCCTCTTTCCGCATCAGGATCAATGCTCGCACCTCAGCCGGCAGAGTTGCCGCAAGCTCTGCACGGGGTTCCGGCGCCTCCTCCGGTAAATCTTCAGTGGTGACAGGCGGGATACACAGGTCTCCCAATAGTTCCATAGAGAAGGTTGCGCCGGCCTGGAAGACCTTCTCACTTCCGCCTGAGCGGATACTGACCGCGCTTTTTCCAAGCACCTCGCACGTCGCGGTGTTGAAGTCGAAAATGATGGCGGTGTGTTCATCCAGGCCGACCAGAGTGGCCGTGTCGGGCAGTAGCTTTTCCAGTCGATCCATCCGCTGCCGTCCCATGTAGCAGCAACTGGTGTCCAGTTTCTCGCCACCGTCAGTGTTGTTCCAGTGGGGAACAATGACCAACTCCAGGCCGTATTCGCCGAAGAAGTCCAACCCCTCTGTCCAGTGCAAGTCGTGGCCGGCCTTGTAAATTTCGTACACCGGCAATGCGTGGGCGCCAGCGGCGATGCCGGCAGCGCTGGCCAGCGCGAGAATGGCGCCCCGGCGTTGAGCTGCCAGGACGCAGCGCCAGGCAAGGGTTCCCTTGAGGTTGCGCGCCGTGTAAGTCGGGCTGCCCGGTCCCAGAAAGATGTAGTTGGCTCTCAGGATCGGCGCTACAATATCTGGATCGTCGGGGCTGAACGCCGTGCCTTTCTTGCGCGCTGGCACCACCGCCACTCGGGGATGGAAGTTGCGCAGGCGATGACGGATGAACTCAGCTACTTCTTCGGCAACGAGCTGTGAGTTGGGTTGGAAGCCGGCCGGCGTCTCCAGGATGGCGACCTGGATCGGCTGAGACAGGGTCTCGAATAATCGGGCATGAACTTTTCGCCCGCTGGGTGAGATTTCGCCCGACCCGAAGACGACCACCTGACCGGGCTTCACTTGGGAAACGCTATCTCCCTGCTCCCCGTTTTGCTTCCCCACCGCTCCAACTCCTTCAGTTCAACAGATTCGGCGCCGGCTACGTCTCTACATTATCAGTACCTGGGAAAATTCGCTCCAGGCGGGTCCGAGACCCGCCGATTTGACCGGTCCGTGACCGGTCAAGAGCTAAAATTCTCATCTACTGATTATGCCATCGACCGTTAGAAATTGCCGTGACGGAGCCTACTGCCTCATCAAACTGATTTGGGTGTGTTCAAATTGGTTCACCGCCGGCCTTCCACAATCTTCACCACCTCCACCGTGGGCACCGTTACCGTCTCGCCCGATGGACTGACGCCCTCGGAGGTGCCGAACCCGGAGGCATAGATGGTTACGACATCGCCCACCTCCATGTCCTGTCCCTCGTTGACGGCGATGGCCCGAATGTTGACCTTGGCAGGGTCCGTTAAGACCTGGAAGTAAGTCCGATTGCCTTCACGCTGGAGGTGGAACACACGCCCGGTGAAACGAAAGGCATCGTTCTCGTACTTCTTTGGATTCGCCTGCAAGTCGGGTGCGTCCACTGGGCGGAAGAAAGCATCCATGTCGAAGGTGGGAGTGGCAACCGGCGTCGGTGTCGCGGCCTCGGTCAGGTCTGGCGTGCCCATCGGCGTGATGCTAGGGGTAGTCGTGGGGTCCAGCGGTAGTGATGTGGCCTCGACCTGCTCGACAGTGCGCGTCGGTGAAATCTCGAGGGTAGGAGTGGGGGCCGGCGTTGGTGTTGTGGGTGTAGTACAGCCAACCACAGTACCGAGTACGATCGCTATCAACAGACATCGCAAACGCATCATTGGCTGAGACCTCTCAATGTATGACTTCACTACCGGACACTTT
>JBHHXF010000219.1:0-6386 GCA_046756905.1 Anaerolineae bacterium
GCGGGAAAGGTCAACGTGCCCTGGGCGCGGCTGATGGTGACGATCTTGTCTTCGAGAGGCTGACGCAGCGTCTCCAGACTCTTCGAGCTGAACTCCGGCAGCTCGTCCAAGAAGAGGACGCCGCGATGGGCCAGGCTGATCTCGCCGGGACGCGGCCAGGCACCACCTCCGACGAGGCCGGCATGGCTGATGGTATGGTGCGGCGCGCGGAAGGGCCGATGTCGGATCAGCGGGATCTCAGCCGGGAGCATGCCGGCCACGCTGTAGATCTTCGTTACTTCCAGCGACTCGTCCACGCTCATGGTGGGCAGGATCGAGGGCATAGAGCGGGCCAGCAGGGTCTTGCCGGCCCCAGGCGGGCCGCTCATCAGGATGTTGTGCCCGCCGCCGGCCGCTACCTCCAAGGCGCGCTTCACGTGCTCCTGACCTCGCACCTCTTTGAAGTCCACGGCGTAGTCGGGGAGGTCGTCGCCGGCGTCGTAGTCCGGTTCGTAAGCTGGAATCTCGCGGATACCCTGCAGATGCATTGCCAGGTCCGACAGGTGCTCCACCGGAATCACCTCCAGGTCGGGGAGCAGGGCAGCCTCGGCGGCGTCCTCCGCCGGCACGTACACCTTGCCGATTTCCAGCTCCCGAGCCAGGCTGGCCATGGGCAGGATGCCCTGAGTATGGCGCAGTGTGCCGTCCAGCGACAGTTCGCCGACAAACATGGCGTCTTCAACCCGATCGGGCCAGACCTGCTCCGAGGCAACCAGCAGCCCCACGGCGATGGGCAGGTCGTAAGCCGGCCCCACCTTACGCAGGTCAGCCGGCGCCAGATTCACGGTTATCCGCGATCCGGGCATTCGCAGGCCGCTGTGCTTTATCGCTGCCCGTACGCGTTCCCGAGACTCTTGCACGGCCGTGTCAGGCAGACCCACGATGACCATGCTGTAGAGACCACGGGAGATATCGACTTCCACCTCGACCGGGGCACCTTCCAGGCCGATCAGGGCGCAACTGGTAATCTTGGCGAGCATAATCTCTTCCGGTATTGGTTATTATGCAGGCGAGTGGGGGGAACGACTGCATTATACCGGCATACTGTGGTTCTGTCAATCGAAAAAACTCACGAGAATCGGCCAACCTCCAACCTCCCAGTGAACCAGCGCATCGGACGTGCGCAGGTGACACGCTAACTCCGCCCCACGGCGTGGGATGGCCGGCGGGCAATCGAAGGGCAATCATTGAGTAGGTATTCTGACAGCGTTGTATACTGATTGCGACGCGACATAGGATACTCCTGCCCATCCACCGAAAGGAGGATAGTATGCCTTCCGCTCGCCGTCCACTTACTCTTGTGGTCGTACTTTTGATTGTGGCCGCCGGCATCGGCCGGCCCTCCGTCGTCCAGGCCGATCCGCCCGATCCGCCTGCGCACGCCTTTCCTGCACACCCCGCATCCAGCCGCACCGCGCCCAACGCCGTCGCCACGCCGCCCGCCGAGTACGGTGATCTCTGGAACCTGCGCCGCATCGGGCTGCCGTGCGACGGGCGCCCCGACTTGCCCATGTCGGAGGATGAACTCCCGGAGGATGCCACGGTCCCCGCGGATAGTGCCGGCGCTGTAGTGGCTATCATCGACACAGGTGTTGATCCTACGCATCCCCTGCTGGCCGGCCGGCTCGTGCCCGGCTACGACATCGTGAACGATGACCCCGATCCGTCGGATGACCAGGGGCATGGCACGCACATGGCCGGCATCGTTCTGATGGTAGCGCCGCACGTCAAGATTATGCCGGTAAAGGCGCTCAGCGCGAATGGGAGTGGCGCCCATACCTGGATCGCCACAGGCATCCGCTGGGCCGCAGATCATGGCGCCGATGTGATCAACATGAGCCTCGGCGGACCGTACACGTCTGCGACCATGCGATCGGCCGCTGAATACGCCTGGTCGCAGGGCGTCGTCCTGGTTGCTGCGGCCGGCTCGGGCAATACGTCGAACCCTACATATCCGGCCGCCTACCCCTTCGTGATGGCAGTCGGAGCAACCACTGCCGACGACGTGCGGGCGTCTTTCAGCAACTACGGGACCTGGATTTCTGTTGCTGCACCTGGCATGTCCATTCTGAGCTCGGTGCGAGGTGGAGCTTATCAGGTCTGGAGTGGCACGGGAATGGCCGCGCCGCACGTTGCGGGCCTGGCCGGCCTGGTGAAGTGGCGCTACCCCTACCTGACCGCGCTTCAGATTCGAGAAGCGATCGAGAACGGCGCGGACGATCTGGGCGCGCCAGGATTTGACTCTCTGTTCGGCTACGGCCGTATCAATGCCTGTCGAACGCTTGACCTGGCGGCGCGTACACTCCCGCCGCAGGGGAGCCGGCCTGTTCCACCCTGGTTGACACCTAGCCCGCCCACAGATTGACTCCCCCCAACCCTCCCGCAGGCTTTCGAGGGCACGAGGTCCCCGCGTCGGAATCGCTTCGCAAATCAACTTCACACCTAAGCTTAATGCAGCCTGCGGGAGGGTCGAACCTCGTCAATCCGCACCCGAATAGACAGTTCTGCCTGCCTCTGCTACAATTGGTGCTCGCCCGCCGGCAGCATGGGCGCGCCGGCGCGGATGACAGCGAGCCTCGTTGCCAATGACTACAGACACCGTCCGGCCACCGCTTCAAGCTGTTGGGCGCCCACAGTTCCAGACGACCCGGGTGCTCTTGATTTCCCTTGCGCATTTTACACACGACACCTATCCTGCATTTCTCGCACCACTGATCCCGCTGTTGACCGAGAAGCTGGGGCTGTCGCTGGCCCTGGCCGGCAGCCTGGTTCTGTTCATGCGGGCATCCACGCTGGTGCAGCCGTTTATAGGCTATCTGGCCGACCGGACAGGATTGCACTATTTCGTCATTGCTGCGCCGGCCCTGACAGCAATCTTCATGAGCTTGCTGGGTGTGGCTCCCAGCTACGTGGCGTTGATCCCACTGCTGCTCTTCACCGGCCTCAGCACGGCAATGTTCCACGCACCCGCGCCGGCGATGGTGACGCGCATAAGCGGACAGGAGTGGGGCAAAGGCATGTCCTATTTCATGGCCGGCGGCGAACTTGGGCGGAGCATTGGACCGCTGTTCATCGTGGCCGTCGTGGTTCGTTTCGGCCTGGAGAATGCGTACCTGGCTGCAATTCCAGGGGTCCTGGCATCACTGGTCCTGTACCGCGTGATGGACTCCGGGTCCCCGCGTCTTCACACCCAACCACGGCTAAGCCTGCGGACAGCACTGAATGCTCAGAAACGGCCGCTGTTGCTGTTGACGGGAATTGCTCTCTTTCGGGCGATGTCCGTTTTCAGTTTCGTGACCTTCCTGCCGGTCTATCTCACGCGCACCGGTATGAGTCTGTTCTTGGCCGGCGCAGCAGTTTCGATCTTTGAGCTGGCCGGCGTCGTCGGATCTCTGTTGGGCGGCACGTTGTCCGATCGGCTGGGCCGGCGGGCGATCTTTCTGATCTCCCAGACGGTTACTGTCCCGGTACTGCTGGCCTTCCTCAACAGCGCCGGCCTGCTGACGTTCCCGTTGCTCATGATTGGTGGGCTGATCGCGTTGTCAACCGGCCCGGTCGGTCTGACGGTTGTGCAGGAGCTGTTCGCTGACAACCGAAGCACGGCCACCGGTCTTTACATTTCGTTCAACATGTTGGTCTCAGGGACATCAACCACGTTGTTCGGCGCCCTCGCGGACGCGGTTGGTCTACCCATTACGATGCACGTTATCGCGTTCATTCCACTTCTGGCGCTGCCGCTTACGTTGCTGCTGCCAGAGACACGGGGTCGCAGTCTTGCTGCCGACCGCGTTGAGATCCAGGCGGGGTAGTCTGCCGGCCGGTCGATTTCCCTTAAGCGTATGTTTTCCCTATAATATTCGGCATAGGCTTGGCGAACAGCCTTCGCAATGAACATCGTTATCGCAACGAGGCGAAAGTCGGAATAGCTAATGGATCGCATGGACGTACAGGTCCTGGCGGAGAAGCTGGGGTTGCCGCATGCGGCGCTGGTGCCGGTCGTGATCGTGACAGCGGTGCTTTTGAGCTTCGCCGTAACGCTTCGCCTGCCGGCCCTTGATGCGTGGTTGCCCGGAGGTGCCGTCACCACCCAGATGCTCATTGAGGTGATCTGGCTGCTGATCATGTGGTACGGGTTCATGGGGCGCCGTCAGGCCTATCGCGACCGTTATGCTGAACGAGCATACCAACACGCGGCGATCAGATTTTTCTTGCCAGGGAGTGTCTTGATGTTGGAGGGTATCATTCGCCCTGCTTTTCTATCCGGGCCGGCAGTCATTCCCTATGCCGTTGCGGATGTGTTAGGATTGTTTGGCATAACGCAGGGTGTGCTGTTGGGTCTTCGAGCCATGATGAGCTTTGGTCTGGCGCGCGCAGCTTTGGTGTACAGCTACTTTCCGGAACAGGATCACCTCGTGCAGAGCCGCCTCTACGCCTACCTTCGCCATCCACTTTACGCCATGATGGCTCACGTGTCCATCGGTGCAGCTTTGCTGAGCAACAACGCGCTTGCTCTGGGGTGTGCATTGATCTACTTCGCAAAATTGGTGGCCTGGTCCTGGCTGGAAGAGAAGGAACTAACGGAGCGGTTTGGGGGCAGTTACCAGGCGTATCGTCAGCAGACGCCGGCCTTCTTCCCGCGCATTCAGGATCTGCCCGGCTTCTGGCGTACGCTGATCGGTGCATCACGTACATCGATCCGCTGAGAAGCTTGGAGGCCCGTTCGGGCAGTCTCGAAAACAGATGCATTAGGTGACCGGCACTTGCGAAATCGACCGGGAACTGAGAACACCAGGGTCTGCAGAAGGACCTGCTGTGCGAAAACCAGTTTGGAAGTGCCGGTCACCTCGAAGGGAGATGATAGTGGCCACACGACTGGATGACTTCCGCGCGTACCGCGAGCGGATGAACGAGCGCATCATGGATGCCGATCACCTGGGCATCAAGCGATTCTTCAACCTCGATGCGGCAGCGTATCGGGATAGTGCCCTGGATGCACGCACAAAGGAATTGCTGGGATTGGCGGCCTCGGCCGTGCTACGGTGCAACGACTGCATCGACTATCATCTGCTCCAGTGTGTCGAGGCCGGCTGGTCCGACGAAGAGCTTTACGACGCCCTGAACGTGGCGCTGGTGGTTGGGGGCAGCATCGTCATCCCGCATCTGCGCCACGCCTTTGAGACCATCGATCTGGTGCGGGCGGAGGAGTCGAGTTGAATGTTGAAAGTTGGAACGTTGAACGTTGATTCGATGGACATCCTGACGCGCAAACACGCAACGTGCTAACACCTAACCATAGGGGGAGGTATCAAGATGCGAAGGAACACAAAACGTCTCTGGCCGGCATTCGCCCTGGTGCTTGTCGTCGCCCTATCCCTCACCGGGTGTGGTGGACGATCGACGACAGGTGCGCTGGAGGGCATCGCCACGGGCGCCATCGACGTCGTGGCGCAGTACATGCCTCAGATCAATCTGCCGCGTGTTACCATGACGTATGATGAGACCGGGGTGCCTACTGTCTTTGGGGTGAAGACATCCTCGCTCGCCCGATTCGTCCCGCTGGATCTCAAATTTGTTGAACTGTCACCAGACACGGTCCGGTGGCTCAAAGACAGAGACATCCAGCACGTAGAGTTGGACTTGAATGAGGCCGGCCTGTTTCTCTACGTCAACGGTAAAGCCACGCCGTATTTGGCGTGGAATCGGGAGAATCTGGCATACGCCGGCGAGCTGCTGGACCGATTGGATGTTGTTCAGTATGACTCAACCATCGCCAAGACTGCTCCCTTGCTGGGACGGGTCGGCATTGACCTGCTGGCTACCTTTCCGAAGCAGGCCGAAGCGACCGCGATCCCGCCCCGTGAGCGGTCTCAACGCGCCCTGGCCAGGCAGTCGCCCATCGGGGAGCCGACAGCCGTCATCCAGGCCGTTGTTACTTACAGCGATGACGGTGTGCCTAGCGTTGCCGGCATCACCAGTCGCGAAATTTCTCAACTGGCCCAGATAGACCTGAGACCGGTCGAGCTGACACCTGAGATAATTGACATGATCAAGCGGGCCGGCGTGCAGGAAATGGAGGTCGTGAGTGAGTCCGACGGCCTGCACCTGGGAGTGAACGAGCGAGAATTGGTGCAGGTGGCGTACAACGAGCAGCACCTCATGAACGCCATCGACCTGTATGCGCAGCTTGCCGACGATGAGCAGAGTGAGGTCCTCGCGACCTTCCTGCGCAACATAGCGCCTATCGTCTATGGCGCCGATCTCGACGTGGTGGTCCAATTCCCAGATGGCGGGTGATCACTCAATACAAAAGATCGGGGTAACTGCTCAGCCACTTGCCCGGCGAATGA
>JBHHXF010000220.1:0-6360 GCA_046756905.1 Anaerolineae bacterium
TGTGGAATCCTACCTCCATTAGTTGGACTGGCTCCTAGTGTAGCAGCACAGCCTTGAAATGTCAAGGCGCGCGACTGCCGGACTGCGGGCTATGTGAGTTTCCCCGGTTCTTACTGTCCTGCGGGTGTGTGGGTTGCTCCTCCCTTCTTTCGGTAACCTTGCGAAGGTTCAGCGAGAACTTCGTGGCCGGAGTAGCCTTGTTCAGCCGACAATGCTACAATCACCACGGTCACGCTGAACCTTCGCAAGGTTTGCGTCTGTAGGTCTTATGCGTCGTAGTACATCACGAATTCGTACGGGTGCGGGCGCAGGCGCAGCGGATCGACTTCATTGGTGATCTTCCAGTCAATCCACGTTTCGATCAGGTCCTCTGTGAAGACGTTTCCCCGCAGCAGAAAATCGTGATCCTCTTTTAGGTGTTCCAAGACAGCTTCGAGCGATCCGGGGACCTGGGCCACGTCGGGTGCATCCTCTTCGTACAGGTCCATGTCCATGGGCATGCCTGGGTCGATCTTGTTGATGATGCCGTCGATGCCGGCCATGAGCATGGCTGCGAAAGCCAAATAGGGATTGCAGCTCGGGTCCGGGCTGCGGTACTCGATGCGTTTGGCCTTTGGCTCGGCGCTGTAGGCCGGGATGCGGATGCAGGCCGAACGGTTGCGCATGCTGTAGGCCATCATCACCGGCGCTTCGTAGCCGGGCACCAACCGCTTGTAGCTGTTGGTGGTGGGAGCTACCAGCGCCAGCAGGGCCGGCGTGTGTTTGATCAGCCCGCCGATGTAGTACAGGGCCATTTCGCTCAGGCCGGCGTATCCATCAGCATCGTAGAACAGCGGTTTGCCATGCTTCCACAGGCTCTGGTGGCAGTGCATCCCGTTGCCATTGTCGCCGTACATCGGCTTGGGCATGAAGGTGATGGTCTTGCCATGAGCCACGGCGACGTTCTTTAGGATGTATTTGTAGAGTTGCAGGGAATCGCCAGCTTGCAGGATGGGCATGTACTTCAGGTCGATCTCCTGCTGGCCGGCGGAGGCCACCTCACCATGGTGGACTTCCACGTCGAGGCCGGCAGCGACCATGCGCAGGATTGCTTCGCTCCGGAAGTCCTGCATCGCGTCCACCGGGGGCACGCGGAAATAGCCGCGCTTTGCTTCAGGCCGATAGCCCAGGTTCGGCCCGTAGCGCGCATCGTGTCCTCGGCCCATCTCCCAGGCCGCCATGTCGCTCTCGATCTCCACGTAACTACCCTGGGTCCGATAATCGAAGCGGATACCGTCAAAAACAAAGAACTCCGCCTCGGGCCCCCAATAGCTGAGGTCGGCAATACCGGTCGCCCGCAGGTATTGCTCGGCCTTGCGGGCCACATAGCGGGCATCCTTGGTATACGGCTCGTGGGTGATGGGATCGTAGATGTCGCACACCACGCTAAGCGTCGGGAGCTGGGTGATGGGATCCACGATGGCTGTGGTCGGATCGGGCATCAAGATCATGTCGGATTCGTGGATGTCCTGAAAGGCGCGGATGCTGGAGCCATCGAACCCCAGGCCTTCCTCGAACACGTCCTCGGTAAGCTGGTGAATGGGCATGCTGAAGTGGTGCCAGCGCCCCAACATGTCGCTAAACTTATAGTCAACGACCATGAGGTTACGCTGGTGCGCGTACTCGATGACCTCTTCGGGTGTCTGGCAACGCTGGATGTCCGGCGTAATGGCAGGCCGCTTGCCATCACGCCGCAGCCACCTCCCCCGGCCGTCGCCATACGTCAGTTCAGCGATTTCGTCGATTGGGCGGAGTTTCGCAGTGTTCAGCGTCATGTCATGTTGGCTCCTTTCTGATGCTTGTGTGTCCGGGGATTGCGTATTGCGTACTGCGTCTCGAGTCTTGCGTGCCTGTCGCGCAGGCCTTCTATCCCGCAACCCGCATCCCGCATCCCGTATCACACATCCCCGTTGGGCGAAGGTCTCTGACCAGGCTCGCTTCGGCGGCGGTCAGGAGACCTTGCCGAACAACGGAGAGCGCCATGGCAACTCCTTCCTCCAATCTCCCCCACCCGTTGGGCGAAGGTCGTCCCCCATCCGTTGGGTGAAGGTCTCTGACCGAGCCCACGCCGGCGGCGGTCAGGAGACCTTGCCGAACAACGGAGACTCCAATATCCAATATCCAATATCCAATCTCTACTCCACTACCGCCTCAGCCACATCCTCCGTTTCAAACCCATCGACTGCCAACCCCGGCACCGCGTTCAGAAGCTGGCGCAACTGGACGCCGGTCAGAGCTTCGACGACGGTGGGGAGCTGGGCAATGACCTCGGCCACGTCCTGGGTGATCCGGGCCGCGCCGGTTCCGTTGTGGCCATTGCCACCCACAACCACGATCTTCTCCGTCTTGCTGAGGGGTTCGGCCACAGCGCCGGCCAGTTGCGGCAGAATGCTGACGAACATCTCGGTGACAGCCGCCTGGTTGTATTCCTTCCAGGAGCCGGCCTTCTCGTGCATGGCTTCGGCTTCGGCCACGCCCTTGGCCTTCAGAGCTTCGGCCTCGGCGAAGCCTTCGGCGCGGATGGCTTCAGATCGGCCGGCGGCCTCGGTTTCCAGGCGAACTTTCTCCGCCTGAGCCAGGGTTTCGATGCGGTAGCGCTCGGCGTCGGCCGGCCGCTTGACGGTGGCATCCAGCTCCTTCTCACGGCGCAGGATTTCCTTCTCCTCCAGCGCGGTAAGCTGCTCCTTCTCCACCAGTTGGACGGCGATTTCTTCGTGTTTGACGTCTTGCTGGCGCTGGAACCTGCGGAGATCATACGCCAGGTCACTTTCGGCCTTGACGGCAGCAACGTCGGCTGCGTATTCGGCTTCCTTGATCTCCTTGTCGCGGCGCGCTCTGGCAATCGTCGTGTCAGCGGCGAAACGAGCTGCCATGGCGGCTTCATCGGCCTTGGCCTCACCCACAATCGCGTCGCGCTTGACCTCCGCCACGCGCGGCTTACCCATGGCTTCCAGATAGCCCTGCTCATCGGCCACGTGACGGATGGTCAGGGAAACGATCTGCAAACCCATCTGCTCCAGGTCCTGTTGGGCGCTGGTTCGCACCTGCCGGGCGAATTTCTCGCGGCTCAGGTAGACATCTTCGACGGACATGGTGCCCAGGATGGCCCGCATGTAGCCGTCTATCACCTGGAGCGCGACGCGGCGTACTTCGTCGGCCGGCTTACCCAGGAACTGCTCGGCTGCCAACCGGATGCTGGCCTCGTCACCCTTGACTTTCACCTGGGCCACGCCTTCCACCATGAGCTTGACGCCCTGTTTTGTGTAGGCGTCGCCGGCGTGGACGTCTAGCGTGAGCAGTGCCAGGCTCAGGCTCTGGGCGCGCTCCAGGATGGGCGCGACGAAGGTGCCGCCCCGGACGAAGCGGTACCGCCCGCGTCCCGAAACGACCAGGACCTCGTTGGGGCCGGCCTTGGTGTAGCGCCAGTACCATAGCGCGATGAGGCCGGCGATGATGGCGATTCCGATAATGATCAGTATAGCGGTTATGGCTGTTGTCATGGGAACCTCCTTTCAAGTATTGCGTACTGCGTATTGCGTGTGCGCATTATGCGAAGGCCGGGGTTTGGAGTAGGCGATCCAGTATGGATAGGGGGCCATTTCGCTGCGCCGCCCCAATCTGCACGGCGTCAGGGCTGCCGATTGTTCCTGCCTGAACCAGTTCTCTGCCCAACCGTTGTTGCAGCGACCGAATGTCTGGCCCGAGGTGGAGAGAGATACGTCCGGTGTCATGCTGTCGAGCGGCGACCAGGTGGCGACCGTTCGTGAAGACTGGCACCTGCCGGTGGCGCAATCGGCCTTCGACTTCTGCATAATAGCCGAGGGCCTGCCCATACCGTTCCAGACCTTCCCTCACTGTTATCCAGGTGTCAGCCGACAGCTTGCGTATCGTCAAATCGCAGGGGTCTTCCAGTCGGCCTCGATTCATCAGATACTGGCCGACCTTCCAATGCAGGTCGAAGATCGCCGTGCCCTCTTTCACGGGTACGGTGACGGTGTGGCCATTCACCGGCGCTGCCAACTCTGTGCTCTGACCAGTCTTCGTCGGGAAGACGGGGATGTCGGGCATCGTCACAGAGCGCAGGGTGCAGTTGGGCGGGTGCAGTTGCAGATCGGATTGGGAGAAGTACAGGATGCCCAGTTCTCTGCGATGCTGAATTCGTCCGATGTGCTGGAAGTGATCAGCCAACCAGATTCGCAACTCTGCAATGTCCGGGGCGCTGAAGACTGGGCCGCCGGGGTAGCGTGTGACCAGTTGGCCGGGCAACTGGTAGATCGGCCATGCGTTGGTACCCACGTGGAACACGTACTCCGGCAAACGCTCGAACCGGATGAGGGATCCCAGGCATGTGTCGAGCACGCTCACCAGGCTCTCCAGGTTGCCCTTTTCCAATGCTAGGCCGGCCACCTGAGTGCTGTACACCACCCGGATCGGCCCAACCGGTTTGTCCAGTCTCCGAAAGTAGATGGGCAGGTCGGTGATTTTCGTTTCCACACCGTAGCGGCTTAGATCGATGGCAGCGAAGAGGCGCGGTTCGTCCAGGTCGCCCTCCGAGTACAACGGGTTCTTGCGGTAGGTGATGGCCAGGGTAGACATCGTGATGACCTCCTTCCCCCGTCTCAACTCGCGCCTTCTAGAATACCTAGCTCGGTATAGTCCGGTGCGCCGTCCGCTGTGCGACCGCCGCCGATCTGGACGCCGTGCAGTTCTACGCCGGCAAACTCGGGGTAGGACTCGATACCGTGGTAGGCCAGGTCCAGGCCGGCCGATTCGATTTCTGACGGAACCCGCAGGCCGGCCAGTTGTTTGATGCCGGCGAACATGAGCAGCGCAACGGGCAGGACAAAGGCAAAGACTGCCACATCACCGAGGGCCTGTACGCCAAGCTGGTGCCAGCCACCACCGTAGAACAGCCCTGTGTCGGTCGCCCACAGTCCAACGGCCAGCGTGCCGAAGATGCCATTGATGCCGTGGACCGGAAACGCGCCGACCGGGTCGTCAATGCGCAGCCGCTCCATCAACTCCACACCGTAGTAGGTCAGGAGGCCGGCGACGAGGCCAATGAGCAGCGCAGCGTTGGGTGTTACGAAAGCACACGAGGCCGTGATGGCCACCAGGCCGCCCAATGCTCCGTTAAAGGCCATGCTGGCGTCCCACTTGCCGGTGGCGCGCCACGCCAGAAAGATGGCGATGATGGCGCCGGTCGTGGCGGCGAAGTCGGTGTTGAGTACAATCAGCGCGATCAGGTTGGCGTCGGTTGCGCCCAGCGTGCTGCCCGGGTTGAAGCCGAACCAACCCAGCCACAGCACAAACGTGCCCAGTGCCGCCAGCGGGATGTTGTGTCCCCGGATCGCCTTGGCGTCTTGCCCGAACTCCTTGTCCTTGCGCTTCCCCAGCGTCAGCGCGCCGGCCAGTCCGACCAGCGCGCCCACCAGGTGGACCACGGTCGAGCCGGCGAAGTCGCGCATGCCCAGGGTCGCCAGCCAGCCGTCGTTGCCCCAAATCCAGTGGCCGACAATGGGATAGATCAGCAGTCCGGTGAAGAAGCTGTAGATCAAGTCGGCTCGAAAACTGGTGCGTTCTGCCATCAGCCCGGAGGCGATGGTGGAGGCCGCTGCTGAGAAGGCAAACTGGAAGAAGAAGAACGCATACGGCGGCAGGCCGTTGATTTCAGCCGGCAAACCTCTGAGGAAGAACCACTCCATCCCAAACAGCGCCGTTCCCGTGCCGAACATGATGCCGAAGCCGGCTGCCCAGAAGCCGATGGTGGTCATGGTGGTGTCGAGAAAGTTCTCGGCCATGATGTTGACCACATTCTTGGAGCGCACAAAACCCGCTTCCAGGAAGCCGAAGCCGGCCTGCATGAAGAAGACCAGGAAGCCGGCGATCAGTACCCACACAGTATTGATGGACTTTGCCAGGTCCGCGTTGGTGGGTGCATCACCCTCGGCGAAAGTCGGGCCGGCGATGGTTGCCAGGGCGATCAGAGCCAGCAGCAAAGCGACGGTCCATTTTCTGTGTTTGCTCAAAGCGACACCTCCTTCGTGATCAGTGAACAGTGATCAGTGAACAGTGATCAGTAACAAAACAAAAAGCCCTCAAACGCATGAGTCTGCGTTTGAGGGCTTCGCGGCCAAAGTGTTAGATAGGCGTTACGCTACGCCAGTATCGGTGCGGTCAGCGCACCACTGATTCAGTTGTGTATGGGTTGAGACCCATCAACGTGACACAGTATAGCACACCTTCCGGGTCTTGTCAACTGCACGCCGTTGCCAGTGCGACGCAAAGGGGGGTAGACTACGGATGAACCCAGCGGCACAC